>NZ_JAGXJM010000019.1:0-217563 GCF_019091445.1 Streptomyces sp. GbtcB7 | reverse complement strand
TCCCGGCATCCCGGCACGCCCGGGCCACGCGGACAGCGATTTCGCCACGGTTGGCGATGAGCACCTTGCGCACGATGAACCTCCCCAGACTCCGCTCGGAGCCACAAGACTGTTCGAGTGCGCACTTCTCCTTCAATACGGTCCGTTGCAGAACTGGGTCAGAATCCGCAGACCCGGGGCAGCACTTACCGGAAGAGGAAAGGGGAAGGTCAGACCTCCGTCAAATAGCCGGACCCGGCGGACGGATCCGCCGGGTCCGGAAAGAAAAGGAATGCGCCATTCCGCGGAGAATTTCGAAGGACGTACGGGGGGGCGTTCGGAGGCGTTCCGGGACGGCGTTCGGGAGGGGTTCCGGAGCGGCGTTCGGGAGGGGTTCCGGAGGGGTTCCGGAGGGGTTCGGGAGGTGCTTCCCGCCGTCCCGCGGGGTTTCGCGGGACGGTCGACCACTTGGCCAGTTGAACACTTGACTTGTTGAACACTTGACCGGTTGAACACTGGCTGGTCGAGCTCTCGGGCTCGTCCCCGGTCAACCGTCCCGCAGGGCCTTGCGGTACCAGGGCGCCGCGAGGGGGAAATCGGTGTCGAAACCGGCGCCGGGTGCGCGACGCAGGTCGGACCAGAGCGGGGTGCTGTCGAAGACGTGGTCGGTGGTGAACATGTCGAGTCCGGACGGAGGTACGCCGTTCTCGGCCAGGACCGCCCGGGCTCGGTCGACGGTCAGTTCCCTGTCGGGCCAGTCGGCCCCGGTGCACTCGGCGACCGTGCGCAGGAGGGTGTCCACGGGGAGGGGCTCCGGGTGGGTGGCGTGGTAGACGGAGGCGGTCAGGTCGGCGGCGGGGGCGAGCGCGGTGGCCACCAGCAGCGCGGCCAGTTCGGGTACGGCGATCGCGGAGCTCCGGGCGGGCCAGCCCTCCACCGTGCCGGGCAGCACGCGCAGCATCCGGGACAGGCCGGGCACCACCCACCTGTCGCCCTCCCCGTACACCAGGTGCGGGCGCAGGACGACACCGCCGGCCGCGAGAACGGTGTCCTCGGCCGCGGCCCGGGTGCGGGACGTGGGCGAGCCCGGGTTGCGGCGCAGTTCTTCGGGCCGGTCGCCGCGGAAGGTGCCACGGCCGTAGACGGACGCGGTACTCAGCTGGACGATGCGCGCAACCCCCGCGCGGCGCGCTTCCTCGATGAGCGCCGCCGTGCCACGGGCGTTGACGGCCTCGTTGGCCTCGACGCCGCCGCCGATCTGCGAGGCGCAGTGGATCAGGACGTCGACGCCGTCACACACCCCGCGCAAGGACGCGGGGTCGGTCAGATCGGCCCCTACGACGCGAGCACCGTCATGGGCCGCAGGACCCTCATGGGGCGGGGGACCCTCCTGGGTCGGCGGACGGGAGCCGAGCAGGGGACTGCGATGGGACATGAGCCTCAAGTCGGCCCGGTGCCGGGCCGCTTCACGGGTGACGTGTCCGCCGACGAAGCCGGCGGCGCCGGTGATCAGGATGGTGGGCACGGGTCTGTCTCCTCGGGATGGGGACGCTCTCCCAGGCGTACGGAGGATGCGCGGTCTCAGCGGCCGCGCGGGCTCAGGACGAGCTCGGCGGTGAAGACCGTCTCAGCGTGCTGCGTACCGCGCACCCGCACCAGTACGCCGCCCTCCGTACCGTGCGGTTCGGCCTGCGGCTCGATCCAGCAGGGCGCGTCGAACTCGGCGTAGCGCGCGAAGTTGCTCTTGAGACCCAGCAGGAGGGCGTCCGGCATCCCGGTCGCCACGAGGGCGGCCTGCCGGGCGGCTTCCAGCAGGACCATGCCTGGTATGTGATCGACGGGGTGGTCGAAGAAGGTGGGGTGGGCGGTGTCGACGCGCAGTTCCCAGCGGTCGCCGGTGCCGGAGACCGATCCGGGCTCGGCGAGCAGCACGTGCCGGTCGTCGGAGTGGCCCACCGCGGCCGGGTCGATCGCGGGCGGCACGACGCGGTCGGTGGTGGTGGGCCGGCCGGCGCGCAGCCTGCGGTGGACGGCGGGACTGGTACAGCTGAACGCGGCGCCCGCGGTGGCCAGCGCCCTTCCGTCGCGCAGCACGGTGACGTCGTAGCGCATACCGCCGAGCACCCGGCCCCTGCGGACGATGTCGCGGCAGACCGTGCGCAGTTCGACCTCCGTGGGGACGGCGTCCGCGACGAGGAGTTCGGGGGAGGTGCTGAAGAACATGTCCCACATCAGGAACTGGTGCCCGAAGGGGACGCCGAACTCCGCGTGCGCGAGCAGGGAACCGATCTGGCGGACGGACTCGATCAGGAGCATCGGGTCCTGGTAGCCGCCGGTCTGGATGAAGAAGGAGTGGCTGCGCGGCCATTGGGCGCTGACCGCGAATTCGTCCGGGTCGGGTCCGGCTGGTTCGGCGGCGGCTTCCCAACCGGTCAGCAACACCTCCGAGACGGCGGCGCGATGGACGTACTCGCGCGGAACCGTCGTGGTCAGCCGCGGCGTCAGAGTGCGCGCGGCGGTCTGGACGGAGGCTTGGGCAGAGGCCTGGACAGAGGTCTGAACGGCGGGTTGAACGGCGTTTCGGGCAGCGGGTCGTGAGGCGGTTCGTGAGGCGCTGGTGCCCACCGTCGCGACGTCGTCTTCGACGGACACACGGGTGGAGGTGGTGTACGACATGTACGGCACTCCTGTCTGTTTCCGAGCAGGGGGCAGCAATCCGTACCGCCGGCAGCCACCCCCCGTGGCCGACGTTCTCTCGCTCACACAAGATACAGACATGTCTGTTCGGTTTTTCAAGTAAAGCTTTAGCATCCTTCGAGCGATGAGCCGCCGCTACGGGCCGGTACAGCACGATTGCGCCACCGGCGACGCCCGATCTTTCAAACCGTGCAGACCTGCATGGTTAGCGCCAAGGACACGCGCCGGACAAGGGGGTCCACCCCGACCGCAACCTGCCGGAAACATGACCTTGAAGCGCTGGATCTCTCCACATACACGCAGGTCAACGTGGGTAGATTGGAAAAGGTACGGACCGACGCGCGGGGGATTTCGAACGCGTTGACAATCAGACAAGTCTGTTTGCTATCGTCCTCATTGTGAGAGTTCAGCAGTCCGTTCCGTGATGACGAGACTGTGCCTCAGGAGGAGCAGATGAATCGGCAAGCCGTGGATCTACTCGACGCCCGATCGCAGCGCAATCTTCCGCACCGCCCCACGATTCCCCAGCCCGGGCGGGCCGTTGCCCCACAGACGGCCGCCGACCACCCCGGCCCCCCGGCCGGCGCACTGCGCGTCCTGGTCGTAGAGAACGATGTCAGGGCCGCCGACTCCCTCGTCCAGGGCCTGCTGCGGCAGGGGTACGCCGCGCAGAGCGTGGCCACCGGCACCAAGGCGCTCCAGGCGCACCGCGATGCCGATCTCCTACTGCTCGACCTGGACCTGCCCGACCTGGACGGGCTCGAGGTGTGCCGGGGCATCCGGGCGGTCTGCGACACCCCGGTCATCGCCGTCACCGCGCGCGGCTCCGAGCTCGACCGGGTGCTCGGACTGCAGGCCGGCTCGGACGACTACCTGGTCAAGCCGTACGGCTTCCGCGAGTTACTGGCCCGGATGGAGGCGGTGATGCGCCGGGTGCGTCAACAGCCCGCCGCCGCACAGGTCATCACCCACGGGCCGCTGCGCATCGACGTCGGCACCCGGGTGGCCACGCTGAACGGGAAGCCGGTGGACCTGACCCGCAAGGAGTTCGACCTGCTGCATCTACTGGCCTCGCAGCCCGGCACCGTCATGCCGCGACGCCAGCTCATGGCGCAGGTCTGGGACGACACCTGGTCGCACCGCGGGCGCACCATCGACACCCACGTCAGCAGCCTGCGCGGCAAGCTCGGTTCGAGCAGTTGGATCATCACCGTACGCGGTGTCGGTTTTCGGCTCGGCCACCCGTGAGCGGCACCCGCAGGCCGTACGAGGACCACGTAAGGGCCGCTTGAGGGCCGCTTGAAGACCACTCGAGGTCCACTTGAGAAGCGCTCGATGAACGGCCGAGGACCGACCGAAAATCGAGCCAAACCGGAAGCAAATACTCCCGCCTACTGGCGGCGTGCCGCCTTGCCGATACAATACAGACCAGTCGGTAAAATTCCAGTGGGCGAGAGCAAGGACCTGGTATGGCCACACAAGAGCGCGGGACGAGGTCGAGGCACTCGATCCTGGAGTCCGCGGCCCGCGTGTTCGACGAGCGCGGCTACGACGCGGCGAGCACCAACGACATCCTGGCCCGGACGGGCCTCACTCGAGGCGCGCTTTACCACCACTTCCCCTCCAAGGAAGCGATCGCCGTGGCCCTCGTGACCGCGCACAGCGAGGCGCTGGTGGTGCCGGACCAGGCAGTGAAGCTCCAGGCCGTCATCGACCTCACCCTGGAGTTCGCCCAGCGTCTCCAGCGCGATCCGGTGCTCCGGGCCAGCGTGCGGCTCGCCGTCGAGCAGACGTCGTTCTCGCGGCCGCCGCAGACGGCGTACGAGCAGTCCGGCGCCGCCATACTCGCCCTGCTGCGGCAGGCCGAGGAGCAGGGCGAGATCCTGCCGGGCGTGGACATCCAGGAGGCCACGTCGACCATCGTCGGCGCCTTCACCGGCCTGCAGTTGATGTCCCAGGTCTACAGCAACCGCGAGGATCTGCCGGAACGCATCGGTGCGTTCTGGCGCTTCATGCTGCCCGGCCTGGCCACGCCCGGCATGCTCGGCCGCCTCCGCACCATCCCGCCGCCGGCCCGCGAGACGGCCTGACCCCCGCCCGACACCCCACAACCAAATCCCACAACCGAGCCTCGCGCCCTGCCCACACCCTGCACCGCGCCCTGCTCCGCCCGCCGAACAGCACACGTCGCCCCGAACGCGAACTCCCGGGCGGGGCCGCCTCACCCGTGACGGACCCGAGCCCGACACCTCAACCGGGCCAAACCCCCCACCACGGGTCCCCTTCACATGCCACGGGTCCCCTTCGCATGCCGTCCCGTTCACGGCACGCCCCGCAACGGACCTCCGAAGGCAGAGGGCGCCTTCTCGCGCCGCCCCGAACACGGGCACCGCCCCACAACTGACGGACACCCAGGGCTCCGCCCACACCCGGGCTCCGGCCTCCTCCCGCCTCCCGGGCGGGCCGGTGTCCCCCCGGCTCCCGGGCAGGCCGGTGTCCCCCGGATCCTGGGCCGCGCACCCAAGCCCGGCCGAGTTCCGCGCGCCGACCCTCAGGCCAACTCCGCCCAGAACGCGCGGACTTGAGGAGACCCCAGAGGCCCGCCCTCACCCCCGCTTCGGAACTCAGCCCCCCTCGGACCCGCTCCTCACCCGTCGCTCCTCCTCCGCCAGCCCCTCCCCGGCCAACGAGAACAACGGGCGCAGCAACACCCACAGCCGCTTGGACGTCTTGGGGTCCCACCACTCCGCGTCCGTGTGCCCGAGCGACTCCAGCCCCGCGGCCACCACCACCGCCAGCTCGGCCAGATCCTCCGGCGCCGGCACGACGTCCCGGTGCGCGTCGGCCACCCGCCTGCGCACCAACGCCAGTACGTCGTCACGCAACCGAGGCGGCCCCGCCGACCCGTCCACCGCGAGCTGTATGCCGGCCCGGACCAGTTCCTCCGTACGCAACGCCTCGCACAGGGCGACCAGGAGGCGCTCCGGGGCATCCTCCACGGGCCCCTCGAAGGCCTCGTCCATCAGCGCGACGACCCGCTCGTGCGCCTGCTCGTACACCGCGGCCGTCAACTCCGCGGTGGAGGAGAAGTGGTGGTAAAGAGCCCCCCGGCTCACCCCGGCCCGGCGGCAGATGTTGACCAGTCCCGCATCGGAGAGCCGGCCGTTCGCTATCAGTTCCGCCGCGGCACGGACGAGAGCCTGACGGGTCTGTTCGGACCGGGTCTGCATCAGGCTGCACCTGCCTATTCCTGCTCTTGGCATGAAGGAGCGCGCGGGTGCCTCGAAGGCGCCAGCAACAACCGGAATCATACAACCATGCCTGTTTTAGTCGACAGCCCTGTGAACCCAGACCTCCATCCAATCCCCATAAATCCTGCAGCTCTTGCCCATGGACGGACTCTTGACGGCCGGACGATCCCGTGACCACACCCCATCCGGAACGCCCGTCCACTCTTGACAATCAGACAAGTCTGTTTGTTACGTTGGCGATGGCCACGTTGCCCCGGCACCCAAGCGTCACCCGAGCGTCGAGGAGTCCGATGAGCAGCACGACCACCCCTACCGCGCCCACCTCCACGACGGCGCCGACCTCACCGACCGGCCCGATCTCCCCTGTCACCGCGGCCATCCCCCTGGTCGGCAGTGGATTCGGCGAAGCCCTGCACGAGGGCCTGGTCCGCGCGGCGGCCCGGATGTCGTCCCGCCCGGGCCACTCCCCCCTCATGTCGTCCGCCACCACCCTGGGGTCCTGGGAGACCGGCGCCGTCCTGGACCGCTTCACCGCCCGCCTGCCCACCGCGCTCGCCCCCGCCGAGGCGGAAGTGCCCACCCTGCGCACCACGCTGACGGAGTTCGCCCGCACCGCCCTGGCCCGCGCCGCGGACACCACCTCCGCACCCACCCCCGCCCCCATCGCCCCGCCCGCCGCCTCCCCGCACCAGGTGGCCGCCGCGGTCGCCCTGCTCCTCGAGTGCGCCCTGCTGCACGTCCTGGAGAACGGCATCGCGCACCACGAGAGCGCGCTGCCCCGCGCGGTCGCGGTCGTCCGGCGCCTCGGCGAGGTCGTCCGGGAGGCAGGGGAGGGCATGTGGTCCGGCGACGACGGCCGCGGCGAGCGCCGCCGGCTGGCCCGGCAGCTGCACGACGAACTGGGCGGCGCCCTGTCCCTCGCCCGACTCAGCCTCGACGCCGCCGCGACCTGCGCCCCCGTCAGGACCGGCTCACCCACCCCTGGCTCTCCCGGCGCCGTCGCGGCCCACCTCGCCACCGCCCAAAGGGCACTGGCCGCGGCGGCCAGGGAGAACCAGGCGCTCATCGACGGCGTGCGTCACCGCGCCGACCTGCCGCCCCTGCGCGAGGCCCTGGAGGCCTTCCTCGCGGGCCCTCGTCCCATCGACGGCCGCCGTGTCCAGGCCTCCGTCGAGGTCATCGGTGACGAGTGGACCCTCTCCGAGCGGCACCGGGAGGAGACCTTCCTCGCCCTGCGCGAGGCCCTGCGCGACCGCCTGGCCCGCTCGGGCGCGCGCCGCGTGGACACCGTCGTGCGCATCACCAGGCGCTGGCTGTACGCGAAGGTGACCGACGACGGCCAAGGCCCCGCGGCGGGCTCCGCCGATTCCGCGCGGGCCCTGCGCTCCCTCACCGACCGCGTCGAGGACCTCGGCGGCCGGACCGGCATCACCCCGGGCACCCCCACCGGCACCCTGCTGGAGATCCATCTGCCCCTGCGCAGACACCCCTGAGCCCCGCCCGAGGAAAACTGAGAGACAGAACACACTCCGACCAGCGCCCCGGCCCGCCCCGAACCCGTACCGGAGACATGGAAAAGGGCCCATCGTCTTGACGATGAGCCCTTTTCGCTGGTGCGCGAGGGGGGAGTTGAACCCCCACGCCCTTGCGGGCACTGGAACCTGAATCCAGCGCGTCTGCCTATTCCGCCACCCGCGCATTGGGTGTGTCTTTGGTCTCTCACCAAGTGGTGTGAGCGCCTGTCGACATGCAGAAGATTAGCACGCTGTCCGGGGTGGAATCACATCCCTTTCCACGGCCACAGGCCCCGCCGGCACCGCACGTCTCAGGCCTAACCGGTTCACGTATCAACCTCGTACCGGTCCAGGCCATCTCCCCAGGAGCAGGACAGGGTGCACAGTCAGGTGCGGGACACTGGTCTCGGGCCGCCTCTACGATCCTTGGCAGGAGTAGTGCCGGGAAGTGTTCGAAGAGGAGCCCCGGAGGGAACTTCGGGAAGGGACTTCGGAAGGCGTCGACACCCGTCGACAGGGCCGACAGGGGGAACCAGCCGATTTCCCGACGCGTGGATACGATCAGTAAGCAGTACCAGCAGGACCAGGACGACTACGGCAGGCCGTACGACACGGCGGGCCGTACGCAGTACGACACGGACAGCAGGCAGAACCAGGACGGTTACGAAGGAGGAGGTGCCCCATGGGAGTCCTGAAGAAGTTCGAGCAGCGTCTCGAAGGTCTGGTCAACGGCACCTTCGCCAAGGTGTTCAAGTCCGAGGTCCAGCCCGTGGAGATCGCCGGAGCACTGCAGCGCGAGTGCGACAACAACGCCACGATCTGGAACCGCGACCGGACCGTCGTACCCAACGACTTCATCGTGGAGCTGAGCACGCCGGACTTCGAGCGCCTCAGCCCCTACTCCGGCCAGCTCGGCGACGAGCTCGCCGGGATGGTGCGCGACTACGCCAAGCAGCAGCGCTACACCTTCATGGGCCCCATCAAGGTCCATCTGGAGAAGGCGGACGACCTCGACACCGGTCTCTACCGGGTGCGCAGCCGTACACTCGCCTCCTCCACCGACCAGCAGGCCCCCGAGCGCGCCCCGGCGGGCCCGCCCTCCGGCCGGCCCGGTGGCTACGGCTATCCGGCTGCCGCCCCGAGCGCGGGTCCCACGGGCGCTCCCCCGATGCCGTCCGCGCCGCCGCCCGGCGTGCGCCCCGGCCCCACGCCGATGGGCTCGCGGCCCGGCGCGGCTCCGAGCCCGGCGGCCGGCGGCCGCATGCGGCACTGGATCGAGATCAACGGCGCCCGCCATCAGATCTCCCGCCCGACGCTGGTGCTGGGTCGCAGCACCGAAGCCGACGTGCGGATCGACGACCCCGGCGTATCCCGCCGGCACTGTGAGATCCGGACCGGAACGCCCTCGACGATCCAGGATCTCGGGTCCACCAACGGCATCGTGGTGGACGGGCAGCACACCACCCGCGCTACGCTCCGCGACGGCTCGCGGATCGTCGTGGGCAGCACCACCATCATTTACCGGCAAGCCGAAGGGTGAAGCGGGGGCAATGTCAGAGCTGACCCTCACGGTCATGCGGCTGGGTTTCCTGGCCGTACTGTGGCTGTTCGTGATCGTGGCCGTGCAGGTCATCCGCAGCGACCTGTTCGGAACGCGCGTCACACAGCGCGGCTCGCGCAGGGACGCCTCCAGGCCGCAGCAGGCCGCGCGCCAGGCCACACCACCTCCGCAGCGCCAGCAAGCGGCGCCGCCGAGCGGCGGCGGTGGCCGACAGCGCCGCGGCGCCCCCACCAAGCTGGTCGTCTCCGAAGGCACTCTCACGGGCACGACCGTCGCGCTGCAGGGGCAGACCATCACCCTGGGCCGCGCGCACGACAGCACCATCGTGCTGGACGACGACTACGCGTCCAGCCGCCATGCCAGGATCTACCCGGACCGGGACGGCCAGTGGATCGTCGAGGACCTCGGATCCACCAATGGCACGTATCTCGACCGGAGCCGACTGACGACTCCCACGCCCGTTCCGCTGGGCGCGCCGATCCGCATCGGCAAGACCGTCATCGAGCTGCGGAAGTAGTACGACAATGAGCGAGCGGAGCGAGCACGCAGCAGCGGTCCACACGACGGACCCCGGCGCGCTCCCGACCGGAGGGTGGGCACCGTGCGGATGTACCCGGAGCCGACGGGCGAGGTGCGCATGAGTCTGTCACTGCGCTTCGCCGCCGGATCGCACAAAGGCATGATCCGCGAGGGCAACGAGGACTCCGGTTACGCCGGTCCCCGCCTGCTCGCGATCGCCGACGGTATGGGCGGCCAGGCCGCCGGTGAGGTCGCCTCCTCCGAGGTGATCTCCACCATCGTCGCGCTCGACGACGACGTCCCGGGTTCCGACATCCTCACCTCGCTGGGCACCGCCGTACAGCGTGCCAACGACCAGCTGCGGATGATGGTCGAGGAGGACCCCCAGCTGGAGGGCATGGGGACCACCCTCACCGCACTCCTGTGGACCGGTCAGCGCCTCGGCCTCGTGCACGTCGGCGACTCGCGCGCGTACCTCCTGCGTGACGGCGTGCTCACGCAGATCACCCAGGACCACACGTGGGTGCAGCGCCTCGTCGACGAGGGCCGCATCACCGAAGAGGAAGCCACCACCCACCCGCAGCGCTCCCTCCTGATGCGCGCGCTGGGCAGCGGCGACCACGTCGAGCCGGACCTCTCCATCCGCGAAGTCCGCGCCGGCGACCGCTACTTGATCTGCTCCGACGGCCTGTCCGGCGTCGTCTCCCATCAGACGATGGAGGACACGCTCGCCAGCTACCAGGGCCCGCAGGAGACCGTCCAGAACCTCATCGAGCTCGCGCTGCGCGGCGGCGGCCCCGACAACATCACCGTCATCGTCGCCGACGTCCTCGACATCGACTCCGGCGACACCCTCGCCGCCCAGCTCTCCGACACCCCGGTCGTGGTCGGCGCGGTCGCCGAGAACCAGCACCAGCTGCACGACAACGGCGCCATGCAGACCCCCGCGGGCCGTGCCTCCAGCCTCGGCCGTCCGGTGCCCGGACAGGGCGGTGGCGGCGAGTTCGGCCCGCCCGGCAGCGGCGACACCACCGGTTACGTCTCCACGGGCGGCTACGGCGACTACTCCGACGAGGACTTCGTCAAGCCGAGCGCGGGACGCAAGTGGCTGAAGAGATCCCTCTACACCGCGCTGGCCCTCGCCGTCATCGGCGGCGGTCTGTACGGCGGCTACCGGTGGACGCAGACGCAGTACTACGTCGGCACCCAGGACCAGCACGTCGCGCTGTACCGCGGGATCAGCCAGGACCTGGCCTGGGTCTCGCTCTCGAAGGTGGAGAAGGATCACCCCGAGATCGAACTCAAGTACCTGCCGCCGTACCAGCAGAAGCAGGTCAAGGCGACGATCGCGGAGGGCGGCCTTCAGAACGCCCAGAAGAAGATCAGCGAGCTCGCCACACAGGCCTCCGCGTGCAAGAAGGACGCCGAGCGCCGCGCCGTCGACAGCCAGAACAGCGCGAAGACCGGCACGGGCCAGGCAGGTGGAACCACGGGAACCACAACCACCTCACTGACGTCCAAGGCCACGTCCAGCCCGTCCGCGACGCCGAAGCCATCGAGCTCGGCACCGTCTTCGAAACCGTCCACCTCCGCCGCACCCACTCCCACACCCGGCCCCAGCCTCTCCGACGAGGAGCAGAAGCTGGTCTCGCTGTGCGGTAAGCAGTAAGAAGCCGTGAGGGGCCCTGTCACACCATGAGCAGTAGTACGAACACGCCGACGCACCACACATCGACCATCGGTTCGATCGGCACACCGAGCCGCCGCAACACCGAGTTGGCGCTGCTGGTGTTCGCCGTCCTCATCCCGGTCTTCGCGTACGCCAACGTGGGCCTGGCCATCGATGAGAAGGTGCCGGCCGGCCTGCTGAGCTACGGCCTCGGCCTCGGCCTGATCGCGGGCGTCGCGCATCTCGGCGTCCGCAAGTTCGCGCCGTACGCCGACCCGCTGCTGCTGCCGCTGGCGACGCTGCTCAACGGCCTCGGCCTGGTGATGATCTGGCGCCTCGACCAGTCCAAGCTGCTCCAGTCGCTGCCCAACTTCGTCCAGGCGGCGCCCCGCCAGCTGATGTACACCGCGCTGGGCATCGGTCTGTTCGTCGCCGTGCTGATCTTCCTGAAGGACCACCGCGTCCTGCAGCGCTACACGTACATCTCCATGTTCGGCGCGCTGATCCTGCTCCTGCTGCCGCTGGTCCCCGGTCTCGGCGCCAACATCTACGGCGCCAAGATCTGGATCTCGATCCCCGGTCTGGGCACCCTCCAGCCCGGCGAGTTCGCGAAGATCATCCTCGCGGTCTTCTTCGCCGGCTACCTCATGGTGAAGCGCGACGCGCTGGCCCTCGCCAGCCGCCGTTTCATGGGCCTCTACCTGCCGCGCGGCCGCGACCTCGGCCCGATCCTGGTCGTCTGGTTCGTCTCCATCCTGATCCTGGTCTTCGAGACCGACCTCGGTACCTCGCTGCTGTTCTTCGGCATGTTCGTGATCATGCTGTACGTCGCCACGGAGCGGACCAGCTGGATCGTCTTCGGTCTGCTGATGTCGGCGGCCGGCGCGGTCGGCGTCGCCTCCTTCGAGCCGCACGTCCAGCAGCGCGTCCAGGCCTGGCTCGACCCCATGCACGAGTTCACGCTGAGCAGGCAGGGCGTCGCCGGCCACACCGAGCAGTCCATGCAGGCCCTGTGGGCCTTCGGCTCCGGCGGCACGCTCGGCACCGGATGGGGACAGGGCCACTCCGAACTCATCCGGTTCGCCGCCAACTCCGACTTCATCCTCGCCAGCTTCGGCGAGGAACTGGGCCTGGCCGGAATCATGGCGATCCTGGTCGTCTACGGCCTGATCGTGGAGCGCGGCATCCGTACGGCGCTCGCGGCCCGCGACCCGTTCGGCAAGCTCCTCGCCGTCGGCCTCTCCGGCGGCTTCGCGCTCCAGGTCTTCGTCGTCGCGGGCGGCGTCATGGGTCTGATCCCGCTCACCGGTATGACGATGCCGTTCGTGGCCTACGGAGGCTCCTCCGTCATCGCCAACTGGGCGCTGATGGGCATCCTCATCAGAATCAGCGACACCGCCCGCCGCCCGGCCCCCGCGCCCGCCCCCAGCCCCGACGCCGAGATGACCCAGGTGGTCCGCCCGTGAACAAGCCCCTGCGCCGGATCGCGATCTTCTGCGGGCTCCTCGTCCTCGCCCTGCTCATCCGCGACAACTACGTCCAGTACGTCCAGGCGGACAGCCTGCGGACCGACTCGAACAACCGTCGCGTCGCCATCGAGCGGTACGCCACTCCGCGCGGCGACATCGTCGTCGACGGCGACCCGATCACCGGGGCCACCAAGTCGACGAAGAACGGCATCAACGACTTCGAGTACAAGCGCACCTACAAGGACGGCCCCATGTGGGCGCCGGTCACCGGGTACGCCTCGCAGGCCTTCGACGCCTCCCAGCTGGAGAAGCTGGACGACGGCATCCTCACCGGCAACGACGACCGGCTCTTCTTCCGCAACACCCTCGACATGATCACGGGCAAGAAGAAGCAGGGCGGCAACGTCGTCACCACCCTCAACGCCGCCGCGCAGAAGGCCGCGTACCAGGGCCTGCTGAGCCGGGGCAAGGGCGCGGTCGCCGCGATCAACCCGCAGACCGGCGCGATCCTGGCGCTGGCCTCGACCCCGTCGTACGACCCCTCGACCTTCGCCGGAACCTCCGGGAGCGACGAGAAGGCCTGGAACAAGCTCCAGAAGAAGAACAACCCCGACGAGCCGATGCTCAACCGGGCGCTGCGCGAGACCTACCCGCCGGGCTCCACCTTCAAGGTGGTCACCGCGGCGGCGGCGCTGGAGAACGGTCTGTACAAGTCCGCGGACGAGAACACGGACTCGCCGCTGCCGTACACGCTGCCGAACACCTCGACCGAGCTGAAGAACGAGGGAAACATCCCCTGCAAGAACGCCACCATGCGCGTGGCGCTCAAGGTGTCCTGCAACACGGTCTTCGGCAAGATCGGCGCGGACCTCGGCAAGGACAAGATGCTCGCGGAGGCCGAGAAGTTCGGCTTCAACTCCGAGCAGCTCACGCCGGTGCGCTCCAACGCCTCCAACTTCCCCAAGACGATGGACAAGCCTCAGACCGCGCTCAGCTCCATCGGCCAGTTCGAGACCGCCGCGACCCCGCTGCAGATGGCCATGGTCGCCTCCGCCGTCGCCAACAACGGCACGCTCATGAAGCCGTACATGGTCGACAAGCTGCAGGCCCCGAGCCTGGACGTCATCTCGCAGACCGAACCGCAGAAGATGAGCGAGCCGCTCTCCAAGAGCAACGCCCAGATCCTTCAGTCCATGATGGAGACGGTCGTCAACGATCCGCAGGGCACCGGCAACAAGGCCCAGATCAGCGGCGTCACCGTGGGTGGCAAGACCGGTACCGCCCAGCACGGTGTCGCGAACAGCGAGAAGCCGTACGCGTGGTTCATCTCGTACGCCAAGCTCCCCGACGGCAGCTCGCCGGTCGCCGTGGCCGTGGTGGTCGAGGACGGCAGCGCCAACCGTGACGACATCACGGGCGGTGGTCTCGCCGCCCCCATCGCGAGGAGCGTGATGAAGGCAGTCATCGACAGCAAGAAGTGACCCCTGTCACGTCCCCTTCACATCGGTGCACGTTGCGATACCGGTCCTGTATCGGGTGACGGGCTTGGCCAGGTCACAGAAGCCGAGCCGGGTACGGTATGCCCGGACGGCACACCGCCGGACCACACATGCGTGCGGTCGGGACCGACGGAGAGGGCTGGTAGGTAGCTATGGAAGAGCCGCGTCGCCTCGGCGGCCGGTACGAGCTGGGCCAGGTGCTCGGTCGTGGTGGCATGGCGGAGGTACATCTCGCCCATGACACCCGGCTCGGCCGCACCGTGGCGGTGAAGACGCTGCGAGCCGACCTCGCACGCGATCCGTCGTTCCAGGCCCGGTTCCGCCGGGAGGCCCAGTCGGCCGCCTCGCTCAACCATCCCGCGATCGTCGCCGTGTACGACACGGGTGAGGACTACATCGAGGGCATCTCCATCCCGTACATCGTGATGGAGTACGTCGACGGGTCCACGCTGCGCGAGCTGCTGCACTCGGGCCGCAGACTGCTCCCCGAGCGGTCCATGGAGATGACCATCGGCATCCTCCAGGCCCTCGAGTACTCCCACCGCGCCGGGATCGTCCACCGCGACATCAAGCCGGCCAACGTCATGCTGACGCGCAACGGCCAGGTCAAGGTCATGGACTTCGGTATCGCCCGCGCCATGGGCGACTCCGGCATGACGATGACGCAGACCGCCGCGGTCATCGGCACCGCCCAGTACCTCTCCCCGGAGCAGGCGAAGGGCGAGCAGGTCGACGCGCGCTCGGACCTCTATTCGACCGGTTGCCTCCTCTACGAGCTGCTGACCGTGCGTCCGCCCTTCGTGGGCGACTCCCCGGTCGCGGTCGCGTACCAGCACGTACGCGAGGAGCCGCAGCCGCCGTCGGTCTTCGACCCCGAGATCACGCCCGAGATGGACGCGATCGTCCTGAAGGCACTGGTCAAGGACCCGGACTACCGCTATCAGTCCGCCGACGAGATGCGCCAGGACATCGAGGCCTGCCTCGACGGCCAGCCCGTCGCCGCCACGGCCGCCATGGGCTCCGTGGGCTACGGCGGCTACCCGGACGACCAGGCCACCACGGCGCTGCGCTCCGCGGACAACCAGGCCACGTCCATGCTGCCCCCGATGAACCCGGACGACGGCGGCTACGGCTACAACAACTACGACGACCGCCCGGCCCGCCGCCGCCAGCAGAAGAAATCGAACACCTCGACGATTTTGCTGGTCGTGGCGGGTGTGCTGGTCCTGGTCGGCGCGATCCTGATCGGGAAGTGGATCTTCAGTGGCGACGGGGTGAGCAACAACACCGTCGCTGTTCCCAACCTCGTCAGCCAGACAGTGAAGGACGCCACCCAGCTGGCCACCAACGCCGAGCTGAAGGTTTCGATCACCAAGAAATCCTGCGAGACCGAGAAGACGGGCAACGTCTGCTCCCAGGACCCGAAGCCAGGCGTGAAGGCCACCAAGGGCGACACCGTCAACCTGGTGGTGTCCACGGGGGCGCCGAAGGTCGTCGTGCCCGGCGTCACGGGCCAGAGCCTCGACGACGCCAAGGCGAAGCTTGAGGGCAGCGACTACAACTTCACGGTCAAGACGCAGACCCAGGTGTCCACGGAGGACCCGAACACCGTCCTGGACCAGAATCCGAAGCTCGGCGCGGAGGTGCAGAAGGGATCGACGATCACCCTCACCATCGCCAAGGCCGCCGAGAAAGCCACGGTCCCGGACGTCACCGGCAAGTCCTGTGACGAGGCCAAGGCCCAGATGGCGGCCAACAACCTGGTCGGCAGCTGCACCGAGGTCGACGTGACCGACCCGAACCAGGCCAACAAGGTCGTCTCGACCTCTCCGCAGGCGGGCAGCCCGGCCGACAAGAACTCCAACGTGACCATCCAGGTCGGCAAGGCGGCGACCCAGACACAGGTCCCGAACGTCGTCACCCAGACGGTCAAGCAGGCCAGGCAGACCCTGCAGCAGAACGGCTTCAACAACATCCAGTTCGCCGACGGCAGCGATCAGAGCGACAACGCGATCGTGATCAGCCAGAACCCCCAGCAGGGAACGCAGGCGGACCCGAACTCCACGGCGATCATCCTGACCACCCAGAACCTCGGCAACAACAACGGCGGCAACAACGGCGGCAACGGCTTCTTCGGCGGTCTCACCGGAGGCTGACGCAGCGGTTGGAACAGCGGTCGAACGAACTGTGCCCCGCCCGGGGAATCCTCCCGGGCGGGGCACAGTTCGTTCGGGTTCGGTCGAGTCGTTTGACCGGCCCGCCTCAGCCCAGTTCCTTCGGCGGCGTGCGCGCGCTGTCCACCTTCTGCACGCGCTCCAGCTCGCCCCACACGATGTAGCGGTACTCCGACGTGTACACCGGCGTGCAGGTCGTCAGGGTGATGTAGTGGCCCGGCTTCGTCTTGCCCGACTGCTTCGGGACCGACTGGAGGACCTTGACGTTGTACTTCGAGGTCTCCGGGAGGATCGAGAAGACCTTGTAGACGTACCAGTCGTCCTTGGTCTCGAAGACGATCGGGTCGCCCTTCTTTATCTTGTCGATGTTGTGGAACTTGGCGCCGTGGCCGTCGCGGTGGGCGGCGAGCGTGAAGTTGCCCGTCTTCTCAGTCATCGGCAGCGTCGCCTTGACGGGGTCCATGTAGTAGCCGGCGACGCCGTCGTTGAGGACCTCCGTGGAGGTGCCCTTCTCGACCAGCACCTCGCCGTTCTTCATCGACGGGACATGCAGGAAGCCGATGCCGTCCTTGGTGTCCAGGGCACCGGGACCGCTCTCGTCCTGGGCCCAGTTGTCGCGGACCTTGTCGCCCTGCTTGTCGGCCTTGCGGTCCGCGACGACGTTCGTCCACCACAGCGAGTAGACGACGAACAGGGCGAGCACCAGGCCCGCGGTGATGAGGAGTTCACCCAGGAAGCTGACCGCCATCGCGATCCGGCTCACTCCACGACGCTTCGGAGCGGCCGCCTCGGCGTCGGCCTCGGCCTCGGCGCGCTCGTCGTGGTCGGTCCTCGCTGCCACTGTGCATCTGCCCCGTCTGGTCTGTCTCAGGTTGTCTCACGTGCCGGTGCCCGACGGGGCTCCTACCCGAGGAGCGCGTCCGGCTTGCCCTTGCTGCGCGGGCGTTCCTCGACCATCTTGCCCCACACGATCATGCGGTAGGTGCTGGTGAATTCCGGCGTGCAGGTGGTCAGTGTGATGTAGCGGCCCGGCGCCGTGAAACCGGACCCCTGGGGGATCGGGTCCAGCACCTTCGTGTTCGACGGGGACGTCACCGGCAGGATCGACGTCATCTTGTAGACGAAGTAGTCGTCCTGGGTCTCGACCACGATGGAGTCGCCGGGCTTGAGCCGGTTGATGTACCGGAACGGTTCCCCGTGCGTGTTGCGGTGCCCCGCGAGACCGAAGTTGCCGGTCTTGGCGTCCGGCATCGCCGTCTTCAGGGCTCCCTCGCCGTAGTGACCCACCATTCCGCGGTCGAGGACCTTCGTCTTGCTGGTGCCCTCGGCGATCGGAGCGACCACGTCCAGCTTCGGGATGTGCAGGATGGCGAAACCCTGTCCCGGCTCGAACGTCCCCGGACTCCGCTTGCCGCTCGCCCAGTCCTCCTGGAGGTGGTGCGCGGCACTGCCCGCCTGCTGGTGCGCCCGCACGTTCGACCACCACAACTGGTAGGTCACGAACAGCAGCATCAGGACGCCGGTGGTGATGAACACCTCGCCGATCAACCGGCTGACGAGGACGGCCGCACCGGGCTTCTGCGCGCGCGCCGCCCGCCGGGCCTGAACACGGCTCAGCGGCGCCTCAGCGGCCTTCTGCGCCGACTCCACCGACTCCTGGGCACCCGGGGACTCCTGGGGCTCCTGAGCCCCTCCGTGGCGCCCGTGGCGCCGCGCCGCCTTGCGCCGCGCCGCACGACCCCCGGGAGCGGGCATCCCCTCGTTCGTGGCCCGACCCGCCAACTGCTCGGCCCTGCGCCGCGCCTCGGAGACCTCCGAGGCCCGCAGCGCCACGGTCGCGTCGTCCAGCTTCGGAGCCGCGCCGACCGGTTCGGCGTACACGGGCATGGGTCTGGTGAGCGGTGCGTCGTAGACGGGAGCAGGATCCTGCGCACCTCCCGGCGCCCCCTGCCAGTCCCGCGCGTAGCCCTCGGGGCCGTCCACGGCGTACTGGTGCTGCCCCTGCCCGGACCACTCCTGGCCCGGCAGCGGATCGGTGAGCGGATCCGCGAGCTGCTCGACCGCGGCCTCGAACGCGCCGGGTCCCCCGTACGGCTGCTGCCCGTACGAGGACCCGTCGTCTCCGGTGCCGCCGTAGGCGGCGCCGGACTCGCGCTCGGGGCGCAGGGCGGTCACGCCGTGGCCCTGCCCACCACCGGGGCGAGCCCCACCGACCTCGCCACGGCACCCTGGTCGCCGCACTCCACCAGCCAGTTGGCGAGCATCCGGTGACCGTGCTCGGTCAGCACCGACTCGGGATGGAACTGCACACCCTCGACCGGGAGTTCACGGTGGCGCAGCCCCATGATGATCCCGTCGTGGGTACGGGCGGTGACCACCAGCTCGGCCGGCACGGTCTCCGGCTCGGCGGCCAGCGAGTGGTAGCGGGTCGCGGTGAAGGGGGACGGCAGTCCGGCGAAGACACCTCTGCCCTCGTGCTCCACCAACGACGTCTTGCCGTGCAGCAGCTCGGGCGCCCGGTCCACGACACCGCCGTACGCCACCTGCATCGACTGCATGCCGAGGCAGACGCCGAAGACGGGGACACCCGTGTCCGCGCAGTGGCGGACCATGTCGACGCAGACGCCGGCCTGCTCGGGAGCGCCGGGGCCGGGTGACAGCAGTACGCCGTCGAATCCGTCCTGGGCGTGCGCGGTCGAGACCTCGTCGTTGCGCAGCACCTCGCACTCGGCGCCGAGCTGGTACAGGTACTGGACCAGGTTGAAGACGAAGCTGTCGTAGTTGTCGACGACGAGAATCCGCGCGCTCACTGGTTGTTCACCGTCACATCGTTGAAGGGGAGCAGCGGTTCGGCCCACGGGAAGACGTACTGGAAGAGTACGTAGACCACCGCGAGGACGAGCACGAGTGAGATCAGCGCCTTCACCCATGCGTTACCCGGCAAATGCCGCCAGATGAAGCCGTACATGCTGTCCCTTCCGTCGCATCACGGCACCAGAGCCACGCCCTACACCATCGGACCCACGCCGTACGGGACCAGACTAACGGCGTAGCGCCTGAGGTTTCCCGGCCTCCACGGGCTGCGTGGAATCCAGGTGGGCCCAGACGATCAGCCGATGGCTGTGTCCCCACTCCGGATCGCACGTGGTCAGCGTGAGATAGCGGCCTGGAGCCGTGTACCCGGACTTACGTGGCACAGGATCGATCACCTCAACGTCCGTGGGCACTGTTTTGTAGGGGCCTTTGTCGATCCGATACGTGAACCAGGTCGTCCCGTCGGTCAGCACCACCGCGTCCCCCCTGCGCAGCTGGGGAAAGTCCTTGAACGGGTCGCCGTACGTGCGCCGGTGGCCCGCGACAGCGAAGTTCCCCTCCTGCCCGAGCTGGGCCGTCCCCCGGTAATGCCCGAGCCCCTTCTGCAGGACGCTCGTGCCGGTGCCTTCGAGTACGGGCTTGTTCCACGTGAAACCAAGACGGGGGATGTACATCACCGCGAAGGGCTTGCCGTAGGCGTAGGGGCCCGGGGCCTTCGGGCTCTCGGTCGTTCTCGCCGTCGGCGTCTTCGGGTTCCCGGTTGCCGGGGTGGTCGGAGGCGCCTTCGACTGCTGCGCGACCGATCCCTTCGACCACTGCTTCTGGAGCTGGTCGATCTGGTGGTTCATCTCGCTGTCGGCCTTGACGCCCGTCCAGAACAGGACGTAGACCACGAAGAGCACGATGAGCGTGCCGATGGTGATGCACAGTTCGCTCACTGTCCGGACGAGCACTCGCACCGACACGGGACCCCCAGCGGCAGCTGCTTCAGCCACTACTCCACAGGTTTTGCGTAGTGGAGATCCACTGTGCCCGAGTACCCGGGAAGAGTCACCGTCCCGTTCTCCTCGACTTTCCAGCCGAGCCCGTAGACGTTGACGTACACCATGTAGTTCTGGATCGCCGGAGAGTCGGCGAGGGCCTTCTGGAGCTTCTGGGGGTCACCGATCGCGGTGATCTTGTACGGGGGCGAGTAGACCCGGCCCTGGAGGATCAGGGTGTTGCCGACACAGCGCACGGCGCTGGTGGAGATCAGCCGCTGGTCCATCACCTTGATGCCCTGGGCGCCACCCAGCCACAGGGCGTTCACCACGGCCTGGAGGTCCTGCTGGTGGATGACCAGGTAATCGGGCTGCGGCTCGGGGTAGCCGGGCAGCTTGGCCGTGGCGTTCGGCGGCGCGTCGTTGAGGGTGACCGTGACGGCCTTGCCCTTGAGCTTCTGGGTGCCGGTGTTCTTCTCCAGCGCGGCGAGCTTGGCGGTGTCGGCCTTGCTGCCGCCGTTCTCCCCCCCGGCGAGCGTGTCGACCTCGTCACGCAGGACGCCGTTGGACTCGTCCAGCGACGCGTTCTTGTGGCTGCGCTCCTGAATGAGGTCGGAGAGCTTCAGCAACGACGCGTCCGTGCGGATATTGGTGCCCTTGGCCGTGTTGAAGCTGGTGAAGAAAATCAGCCCGGCGAGCGCGAAGACGGCGACGGTGAGTACACGTACGGGCCGGAAACGGCGCGTAACGGCAGGACTGGAACCCGTCCCGGGGGAGTCGGCAGAATTGCTCAACGTACCCTTATCTCCTTCGGCGCCGCGGAAGCACTACGCTAACGGACGCCCGGGGGAGCGCTCAGTGTCCCCTTGTACGCTGCCCCGGAGCCCGCCCCAGTTCCCTGCGCGGCCACGCAGCGCATCGACAGGAGAGACCCTCGTGCCGAAGTCACGTATCCGCAAGAAGGCCGACTACACGCCGCCCCCGGCGAAGCAGGCGACCAACATCAAGCTGACCAGCCGCGGCTGGGTCGCACCGGTCATGCTGGCCATGTTCCTCATCGGCCTCGCCTGGATCGTCATCTTCTACGTGACGGACGGCTCGCTGCCCATCGACGCCCTCGGCAACTGGAACATCGTGGTCGGCTTCGGCTTCATCGCGGCGGGATTCGGCGTCTCCACGCAGTGGAAGTAGCTCTGCCCAGGGTTATCCACTGAGTTATCCACAAGAGTTTTCCACAGGTGGAAAACTAAGACGATCTGTGGATAACTCATCCGGGGTTGACGCCGGTGTGACTGACCTACCGGGATCCGCAAACCTGTTCGCCCCCTGTCCGACCTGCGAAAACTCGGGTCAGTGACAGGGGGCACAGCTGTTCCCACACAGCGTGCACAAGATCCGCCACGATCTGTGGACAACACCGCTCTCCCAGGCTTCTCAAGTGAGCCGAGCGGTGCCTCAGGTGAGCTGAGCCGTCCTGACCAGCGTCGCGACAACCACCGCGGCCAGGACCACGGCACACACCCCGTACTGGATCAGGGCCCGCCGCTCGCGCGGGGCGTGGACCATGGCGTAGCCGACGACGACACCGCCGACGAGTCCACCGATGTGGGCCTGCCAGGCGATGTTGCTCCACCCGAAGGTGAAGATCAGGTTGATCACCAGCAAGGCGATCACGGGGCGCATGTCGTAGTTGAGCCGGCGCATCAGGACGGCGGTCGCACCGAAGAGGCCGAAGATCGCGCCGGAGGCGCCCAGCGAGGGCTGGTTCGGCGCGGCCACGAGGTAGGTGAGCGCGCTGCCCGCGAGACCCGAGACGAAGTAGAGGGCGAGATAGCGGGCACGGCCGAGAGCCGCTTCCAGGGGGCCGCCGATCCACCACAGGCTGAGCATGTTGAACAGGATGTGGATATAGCTGCCGTGCAGGAACATCACCGTCAGCATGCGGTACCACTGGCCCTCCGCGACGCCCTCGACCGAGCCGAGCAGCGGAACGTACGCGCGGCCGATGAGGTCGAAGCTGTCGGTGAAGCGATCGCCCACCGACAGCTGGACCAGGAAGACGGCGAGGTTGAGCCCGATCAGGATCTTGGTGAGGAGCCGGGGGTCCGCGGTGACGGTGCCACCCGCGAGGGTGCGGGGCTGCGAGGCCGACGGCGCGTGGCCCGTACCGGAGCCGGCACGGACGCACTCGGGGCACTGGAAGCCCACGGAGGCACTGATCATGCACTCGGGGCAGATGGGGCGCTCGCAGCGGGTGCAGCGCACGCCGGTTTCACGATCCGGATGCCGGTAGCAGGTGGGCAGGGCCTGGGCGTCCTGATGCCCCTGGTCCTGCGGGCCCTGCGGGTTGCCTGGCGCCTGGTCCATGGGGTCCCCTCAATCCGGTCGTACGCAATGCACCGCCCCGCCCATCCTTACGGATGAGCGGGGCGTTTGGTTCCCTGCGGCAGCCCTCGGGTCCTTGGGTCTCAGCCTTCGCGGGGTTCAGCCTTCGCGGGGCGGGTCTCAGCCCTTGCGGGTCTCGACGACGACCGACTCGATGACGACGTCGTTGACCGGGCGGTCGGTGCGCGGGTTGGTCTGGGTGCTCGCGATGGCGTCCACGACCTTCTGGCTGGCCGCGTTGGTGACCTCGCCGAAGATGGTGTGCTTGCGGGTCAGCCAGGCCGTCGGGGAGACGGTGATGAAGAACTGCGAGCCGTTGGTACCGGGGCCGGCGTTGGCCATGGCCAGCAGGTACGGCTTGTCGAAGGCGAGCTCCGGGTGGAATTCGTCCTCGAACTGGTAACCGGGGCCGCCGGTGCCGTTGCCCAGCGGGTCACCGCCCTGGATCATGAATCCGCTGATCACCCGGTGGAAGACCGTGCCGTCGTAGAGCTTGTCGGTGGACTTCTCACCCGTCTCCGGGTTGATCCACTCACGCTCGCCCGTGGCAAGCTCGACGAAGTTCCGGACCGTCTTGGGCGCGTGGTTCGGCAGAAGCCGGACTTCGATGTCGCCTTGGTTGGTCTTCAGGGTGGCGTAAAGCTGCTCAGCCACGATCTGCCTTCCGTTGCCTTCTTTTGACCCCCCGATCCTCGCACGGACCGGGCCGCGCGTCGCTCGGCCACCACCTCCGAGCGAATATCCGGGGTCGCCCTTGCGGAAATCCCGTCGAGTCCTTGCGTGCACAGGACGCGAAGCGGCGATCCGTGGCATTGTCGGCGACAAGCTCCTGTTGCCCCGTATGCCCTATCTCGCATGCCTCGCGGCCCCTCGGGGGGCATGATCTCGAACAGGGCGGAAAGGTGAACCGTGCCCCCTTTGGGGTACTCGAACGCCCATGTACGCCACCGAGGAGGAGGAAAACCCGTGACCCGCATTGACAGCGTGCGCGCCGCGACCGGCTCGGCGAAGGACAGCGTGCTGCACGCCGCGGAAGTGGTGGCGCCTTACGCCGACACGGCCAAGGACCGGGCCTCGTACTACGCGAACGAGGCACTCGTACGGCTCGCGCCCAAGGTGTCGCTGGCCGCAGAACAGGCCCGCGTCCAGTACGGCGCCCATCTCGCGCCGCGCCTTGAACAGGCCCGTACGCATGTGCCGCCGAAGGTCGACCAGGCCGCCGTCCGTACCCGGCAGGCGGCCGTGCAGGCCGCCGAGTACACCAGGCCGAGGATCGAGCAGGCGGTGGCCGCGGCCCAGCCTGTACGTGAGGAGGCCGCGTCACGCGGTGTGGCGGCGATCGCCGCGCTGCGCGGACAGGTCTCGCCCCAGGAGATCCAGAAACTGGTCCGCAAGCACGAGCGGCACGCGAAGGCCGGCCGCGTCGCCAAGGGGCTGCTCGTTCTGGGGATTCTCGCGGGCGGCGCCTTCGTCGCCTGGAAGTGGTGGGACAAGCAGGCCAACCCCGACTGGCTGGTCGAGCCGCCCGCCGCGACGGAGGTGCCCGAGACGGGTCGTCTGTCCTCGGTCGACGGCACCGGCCTGTCCGACCTGGACCCCGAGGTCCAGGCCAAGCAGGCCGAGGAGGAGACGGACCGCGACGACCGCCGCTGACCCCGGACCAGGGAAACAAGCCCTGAGCAAGGGCAACAACATCGCCGTGGGGCAGGAGACTTGAGGGTCTCCTGCCCCACGGCGATGTTTCACGTGGAACCGGCGGAACCGGCCGAGCGGAACCGAACGGACGGACCCGTGGGCGCGGCACGGAAACAAGCCGATTTACGTCTTCCGCCACGATGACGTTTGCAACGACCGATGCTCACAACATCCGCACAGATCCTCTTCACCCTGCGCATTGCCATGATTACGCATATCTGCTTACAGCAGCTCACGCGAGGCTCCGACGGCGGCACGGACCGGCCGTCGCGCCATCTCGGCCACCGGTGAGGCGCCGTCGATGCCCGCACGCAGGCCGACCGTTTGCGCAAACAACTGCAACGACTGCGAAGCCGGCTGCGTGACTCAGGTCACCGAAAAACAAGAACCGGCCAGCCGCCGCGAAGGGCGTCTGACCGGTCCGGGATGTGGAGCCTAGGGGAGTCGAACCCCTGACATCTGCCATGCAAAGACAGCGCTCTACCAACTGAGCTAAGGCCCCGGAAGACAGGCGTCCGGCCGGTGGAATCGGATACCGGAGGGCGCCGCAGACCAGAGTACCGGGTCACCCCCGGGATCTCGCAAAAAGATTGGGGGTCCCCGTGGGCGACCACTCTCCGTAAGATGCTCGACGTGGTTCGCGACAGCGAACCGCCGTATTTGGGGAAGCGATGGGGAGACGCAATGGACGCCGCACAGCAGGAAGCAACCGCAAGAGCCCAAGAGCTGCAGCGGAACTGGTACGGAGAGCCGTTGGGGGCGCTCTTCCGTAGGCTCATCGAGGATCTGGGCCTCAACCAGGCGCGTCTTGCCGGGGTGCTGGGACTTTCCGCGCCCATGCTGTCGCAGCTGATGAGCGGTCAGCGTGCCAAGATCGGCAATCCCGCGGTGGTCCAGCGCGTGCAGCTGTTGCAGGACCTGGCGGGGCAGGTCGCGGACGGCAGCGTCAGCGCCGCCGAGGCGACCGAGCGCATGGACGAGATCAAGAAGTCGCAAGGGGGCTCGGTGCTCAGCAACACCACACAGTCGACGAACAGTTCAGGTGCGCCCACGGTGAAGCGGGTGGTGCGCGAGATCCAGTCGCTGCTGCGCTCCGTGGCAGCCGCGGGGGACATCATCGACGCGGCCGACACCCTCGCCCCGACCCACCCGGAACTGGCAGAGTTCCTCCGGGTGTACGGCGCCGGCCGCACCTCCGACGCGGTCGCGCACTACCAGTCGCACCAGAGCTGAGCCGGCGGCCCGGCCGCCGCACACCCGGCGCCGGGGGCTCAGGACGCCGTCCGGCTCCGCACCTCGGGCCGCCGGGCGTCTCAACGGGGGGCCCGCGCCGGACCGACCGCCGAAGGGGAGCGACGCACGACCATGGGTGAGGTCTTCGCCGGACGCTACGAACTGGTCGACCCGATCGGCCACGGGGGAGTCGGCGCGGTCTGGCGCTCCTGGGACCAGCGGCGGCGCCGTTATGTGGCCGCCAAGGTGCTCCAGCAGAGCGACGCGCACGCGCTGCTGCGCTTCGTGCGGGAGCAGGCGCTACGGATCGATCATCCACATGTGCTCGCGCCCGCCAGCTGGGCCGCCGACGACGACAAGGTCCTGTTCACCATGGACCTGGTGGCCGGGGGCTCCCTGGTCCACCTGGTCAACGACTACGGCCCGCTGCCGCCCCCGTTCGTCTGCACCCTGCTCGACCAACTCCTCTCGGGAGTCGCCGCGGTACACGCGGAGGGCGTCGTGCACCGTGACATCAAGCCCGCCAACATCCTGCTCGAAGCGACCGGTACGGCCCGTCCACGGCTGCGGCTGTCCGACTTCGGCATCGCGATGCGACTGGGTGAGCCACGGCTGACCGAGACCAACTACGTGGTGGGAACGCCCGGTTACTTCGCTCCCGAGCAGATGATGGGCGCCGAGCCGGACTTCCCCGCCGATCTGTTCGCCGTCGGGCTGGTCGCCCTCTACCTGCTCGAAGGGGCCAGACCCGATGCCAAGGCCCTGATCGAGTACTTCGCGGAGCACGGCACACCGACCGCTCCCCAGAGCATCCCCGAGCCGCTGTGGCAGGTCGTGGCCACGCTGTTGCAGCCGGACCCGCGGGCACGGTTCCGCACCGCGACCGGGGCACGCAAGGCGCTGGCCTCGGCCGCCGAGCTGCTGCCCGAGCCCGGCCCCGACGACGAGCTGGTCGAGGTCTTCGACCAACTCGGTCCGCTTCCCCCGGGGTTCGGCCCGGAAGGACCACTCAGGGCGACCACGCCAAGCGCCGCGGAGAACGCGGCTTCGTGGTCCGGCCCTGCCTCCGGCACCGGGACCGGGACCGGCCCCGACTCCGCGATCAACTCCAGCACCACTTCTGGCACGGCTTCCGGTGCTGCCTCCGGCTCCGGCACCGGTTCCGGCCCCCACGACTCGAGGCCGTGGCGTCACGATTCCGGGGCGCTGTCCCGGGAGCCCGTCTCCGGGGCCGCGTGGGCGGATCGTTCCTCCGGGGGCGTATGGCCTGCGTCCGACTCGGGTGGCGTACGACACGAGGCCGCCCCCGGCGCCGTACGACACGAGCCCGCGCCCGGCGCCGTACCCCCGCACCCCGCCCCCGGTTCCGTACCACCGCACCCCGCGCCCGACGCCACACCTCCGCAGCCGTCCACGATGTCGGACACCGGCAGCTTCCACCTGCCGCCACCGCAGCCACGGCCCCAGTCCTTGTGGCAGCACGATCAGCCCCCCACTCCCCCCACCTCGGTCGTGCTGCCGGTGCCGACCCCCACCCATGCCCTGCCGTTCGACCACACGCCCGTGCAGCCGCCCTCCCCCGTGCGGCCCGAGGAGCCGACCGCCGCGGCGCGTCAGCACGCGCAGCCCCGCCCCGGACCGCCCGCGAAGGTGGCCGTCCCGGTGCTGCTCCTCGCGCTGGCCTGTTTCGCGGTGGGCTTCTGGGCGCTGGCCCAGATCTGAGCTCCGGTGCCGTAAGCCCTGTCCCCTCTTGATGGGCCTACCAGCCGCGCGGCGTCGCCCGCCGTCGTGCGGCCACCGTCCACACCCCGAGCGCCAGCACCAGGACGGTCCCGGTGCCGATACCGCCCACGGCGACCAGCTTCATGGTGGTGCCGTCGTCGCTCCCGCCGCTTCCGGCAGACGCCGTCCCACCCGTGGTCGGCACGGAGTCACCGGTCGCGGAGTCGAACACGCCCCGCGGTACGGCCCGCCCCGCGTACGCCGGGCCGGTCTGCGCGGCGCCGTCCACCCGTACGCGCAGGGTCAGTCCGAACGGTCCGTCGCCGAACTTGTCGGCGACCTGCGCCGCGAGGTGTACGACGAGGTAGTACGAACCGGCGAACCGCATGCCGCTGATCCGGTCGTTGAAGGCATAGCGGTTGTCGTACTCGACGGGCGGCAGCGGATCCAGGGCGGCCGCCCGCTGGCTGCCGTCGTATCCCGCGCCCGCGTCGGTGACGAGTCCGCGCACGGGGTTGTAGAGGGACATGACGAGAGCCGTGCCCATGAATCCCTCGCCGCCGCTCGAACTGCCGAGTTCGGCGGTGGCGTAGAACTGCTGTCCCCAGTCGACCGGCACCTTGTAGAAGAGCGTCTGCCCGGGGCTGATCCCGTCCTTCCAGACTCCCTGTTCGAGGGCGCCGGCGGTGGTGAACCCCGCGCCGCCCCGGCGTGGCCGCGCGTCCCCCTGGAGGGCCTCGGGCGAGGCGGAGTTCCAGGCCTCGGGGGCACTGGTCGAACCCGCCTTCTTCAAGCGGGGTTCCGACACATAGCTCAGTTCGAGGTCCCAGGCGTCGGGGGAGGAGGGCGGGGAGGCCGAGGAGACGGGTGCCGCGGTGCGCTCGACGACCACGTAGTACGTTCCGGCCGTCTGGCAGGCGTACTTGCCGGGGCCGATCTCGCGCGACGCCCAGGCGGCGATGGGGTGGGGGCTCTGGGAGGCGCCGAAGTGGGCGGTCGTGGAGGAGGAGCAACTGCCGCTGTTGCCGTCCTGTACGGAGACCTTGACGCCGTCGGAGTAGGCGACCTTGGCGCCGCGCCTGGGGACGGCGGTGGCGGCGACGTACGCATTGGAGGTGGCGTCGAGCTCCAGGCGGTAGTAGAGCTTGCCGTCCTTACCGAGGGAACTGCGGTACGTCCCGCCGGGCTCCAGCCGTACGGCGTCCGTGGTGCCCGTGGCGCCCTGGACCGTCGTGGCGTCCTGGGCAAAGGCGTACGGCTTCGGCGTACCGGTCTCGGCGGCCGCGGCGGGCCGGCCGGGCAGGGCCGCTGTCGCGCACAAGACCGTTGCCACGATCGCGAGCGGCCGACCGCCGTGCCACCATGCCGTGCGCCGCCCCATCACACGCCACCCCTCGTCGTCACCCCGGACCGTGGCCCATCCTGCCCCGCCGGTCACGGAGCCACCCCCGCTATCCGCACAAGCGGCCGAAACGACCCGCCCGAAGGCCGATACCTTCGCTTACGCAATCGATTCGTTCACTGAAGCGAATCCAGGGCGAGTCGGGGCAATACAAAACCCCGACCGCGAGGGCGGCCGGGGTCTGATCTGAGACTGGTGTCGATTCTCACGAACCCGTGGGCACGGAGTCAGTCGCCTCCGTCCACAGATCCTGCTCGGCGCGATCCGCCTGGATCTGGCGGTACACGAGGAGCCCGCCGATGGCGGCCAGTGCGACCAGGAGAAGCTTCTTCACCGCGCGACCTCGTCTTTCGTTGACGTAGGGGACCTCTGGCGCCCGACTATACACACCGACCGATATCGATCGGTGACCTGCATCGGCCCCCAACTGCCGCACGGCTGAGAGCAGTAGGAGTGGATCCGGCCGCTCCGACCACGGTCGTATCGCAGGGTGATCACACCTCGCACACAGTGACTTTCGGCACCCTCTCGTACCTTTCAGGCGCTTTTCTGGCCTCTTGCGTCCATCCGAGTGGTGTTGATCTGAACATCGACGCGCCACGGGCGTCGGTCCACCACTTCGCAGCCCACATACACATCATGAGGAAAGTACGCAAATCGCCTGACCCGAAAGTGAGGGGCCATGACCCAGAACAAGGTCATGAAGCTGTGGACCGCCATCGTCACCGTCTTCGTCGCGCTGTGCACGGCGCTCGGTTTCATCACGACCACCGCGGCCGCGGCTGTACCGCAGGCCGAAGCGACGCGCAACAGCACGGTCTCCGCGACAGTGCCGACGATCTCTCCCTGGGCCGGTCCATACAGCCGGGCCCTGCCCCCCACGATGAAGCAACGCATCCGCGCCGAGGCCCACGGCTCCTCACCGAGCTGCCGGCACCGCCCGCCGACCGACGCCACCGAGGTCGACCCTGCCGACCTCGCGTCGCTCTACGCCTCTGAGGCCCCCACCGAGCCCGAAACCCGCCTGCAGCGCTGACCGGCGCGGCTCCGCCTCATCCCCCAGTCCCTCCCCCGACGTAGCGGCGAACTTGCGTACACCGCACTCACAGATCCGAAGGCCCGGCAGCTCGAAAGAGCTGCCGGGACTTCGCCATGTCCGGGACTTCGCCATGTCCGGCACCTCGCCGTGTCCGGCACCTCGCCGTGTCCGGCACCTCGCCGTGTCCGGCACACCAGCGCCGTTCGACAATCGTCAGGAGCGCCTCCCGGTGGCCTCGGATCTGGGCCCCTCCGGTAGCGTCCCGTGTCGTCTTCCCGGGACCACCAGGTCAGGAGGCAGTGCATGGCGCCAGTGATCTCGAACCGCGGGCCGTCGCGATCGGCGAACCCGGCCCAGCGGCTGGCGTTCTCCGTCCTGTTCGCGCTGATCGGGGCCGGGCTGGCTACGTTCGGGCTCTACCAGGCCGGCCACGCCGTGGGCCTGCTGGGCGAGCCCGGCACGCTCACGGTCGCGTCCTGCGCACGGGTCGGTCAGCCGAAATCCGAGATCCGGTGCACCGGCACCTTCCGGTCGGACGACGGCCGCTCCACGGACCCAGCGGCACGCTTCACCGTGAACCCGTCCTTGGCCTCGGGGCAGACCACCCGCCTGGACCGGGTCGACGTCGGCTCCTACGTACGGATCAGCCCGGCCCGCACCGAGAAGTACGCGGCATCGACGCTGTTCGGCATGGCGCTGTTCGCCTTCGCCGGGGCCGGATTCGCCTCCAGGGCGAACTCCACCGGCCGACCCGAACTCCGCGCGGGCCTCGTCAGCCGCGTAGGGCTCCGACTCGGTCAGGCGGGAATCGTCCTGCTGCTGGGTGCGGCACTCTGCGCAGTCATCGCTTTCCTGAGCCCACACTGATGTCAGCCACAGATGCCAAAAACCCCCGGGTGTGATCACCCGGGGGTTTTCTGGTTGGTGGGGCTAACAGGATTTGAACCTGTGGCCTCATCCTTATCAGGGATGCGCTCTAACCAACTGAGCTATAGCCCCGCCGCGCTTTGCGGTGTGTGTCCCGCGCGCTGACCTCTGAAGATTAGCGCACGACGCGGCCAGTCCCAAAATCGGTATCCCAGGCCTCCTGGCCGGGCCCGACGAGCTGCTGTTACTCGTCCTCGGCGAGGGTCAGTTCAATACCGCCGACGAAGCCCGCGGAGAGGTTGTAGATGAACGAGCCGAGCGTCGCGAGCGCCGTGGCGAGCACGACGTCGATGACCGCGATGATCGACGTGAACATCAGGACGTGCGGCAGGGAGAGGAACGACTGCAGGTCGAAGCCGTTCGACTCGTTCGAACCCGTCGCCTCGGAGATCGTGCCGCCGACCGTCGAGAAGACGCCCATCGCGTCCAGGACCATCCACAGCACCGCCGCCGCCACGATCGTGCAGATGCCGAGCGCGATGGAGAGCAGGAAGCTGACCTTCATCACCGACCAGGGGTCGGTCTTGGCCACCCGCAGCCGCGCCTTGCGGGTACGGGGCGCGGTGCGCGCTCCGGTCCGCGGCCGGCGTACGGCGCCGGACGGCGACGGCGTCTGAGCCGGGTACGCCTGCGGCGGGTGGTACGGCTGCGCGGGCTGCTGCGGCTGCCGTTCCCCCGGCAGCGCGGAGCCGGCCTCGGGTGCGGCCCCGGCAGGGGCCGCCGAAGCGGGCGAACCGGCCGAAGGAGCCCCCGGTGGGGGCGCCGAAGCGGGCGCCGCACCGGGCGCGGCCTTGGTCTTTGCCGGACCGGCCGCCGCCGGGCCCGCTCCGGCCGCGTACTGCTGGGCCTGCGGGCCTCGGGTGTCCGTCACAGTTCCCCCCTGGGATCCATGAGAGTCATGGGAGTCAGTCGTCTCCGCGGCGGAGCCACGGCCGCCGTCCGTATCCGTACCGGTCGATCCGGCGCCCGTGGCTCCGCTCACGATGACTCACTCCTCGCGCTACTCGGACGAGGACTGCTCGCCCTCGTCCGTACCGACGGCCTCGATGCCCTCGGCGGTCTCGTCCTCGGCGATCTCGCCGTCGACTTCCTCCGCCTCGCGACCGGCCTCGGCGTTACGAGCGATGCCGACCACGGCATCGCGCTTGCCCAGGTTGATCAGTTGGACACCCATGGTGTCACGGCCCGTCTCCCTGACCTCGTTGACTCGCGTGCGAATCACACCGCCGGACAGGGAGATGGCGAGGATCTCGTCCGTCTCCTCGACCACCAGCGCGCCGACGAGGGACCCGCGGTCCTCGACGATCTTGGCGGCCTTGATACCGAGGCCACCACGACCCTGAACGCGGTACTCGTCAACAGCGGTCCGCTTCGCGTACCCGCCGTCCGTAGCAGTGAACACGAACGTACCGGGTCGAACAACATTCATCGAGAGCAGCTCGTCGCCCTCGCGGAAACTCATCCCCTTGACGCCCGAGGTCGCACGGCCCATGGGCCGCAGGGCGTCGTCCGTCGCCGTGAACCTGATCGACTGCGCCTTCTTACTGATCAGCAGCAGATCGTCCTCGGCCGATACGAGTTCGGCTCCGATCAGTTCGTCGTCGGAACCGTCCTCCGTCTCGCGGAGATTGATCGCGATGACACCGCCGGAGCGCGGGGAATCGTAATCCTTCAGAGGCGTCTTCTTCACGAGGCCGCCCTTGGTGGCCAGCACCAGATAAGGCACCGCCTCGTAGTCACGGATCGCGAGGATCTCGGCGATCGCCTCGTCCGGCTGGAAGGCCAGCAGGTTCGCGACGTGCTGTCCACGCGCGTCACGCCCGGCGTCCGGGAGCTCGTACGCCTTCGCGCGGTAGACGCGGCCCTTGTTGGTGAAGAACAGCAGCCAGTGGTGCGTGGTCGACACGAAGAAGTGGTCGACGATGTCGTCCTGCTTCAGCTTCGCGCCGCGTACGCCCTTGCCGCCCCGCTTCTGGGAGCGGTAGTCCTCGGTCTTGGTCCGCTTGATGTAGCCGCCACGCGTGATGGTGACGACGATGTCCTCTTCGGCGATCAGGTCCTCGATGGACATGTCACCGTCGAAGGGCACCAGCTTGGAGCGACGGTCCTCGCCGAACTTGTCGACGATCGCCGTGAGTTCCTCGCTGATGATGGAGCGCTGGCGCTCCGGCGAGGCGAGGATCGCGTTGTACTCGGTGATCTTCGCCTGGAGCTCGTCGTGCTCCTGGATGATCTTCTGACGCTCCAGGGCTGCCAGTCGGCGCAGCTGCATCTCGAGGATGGCGTTCGCCTGGATCTCGTCGATCTCCAGGAGGCCCATCAGGCCCTCGCGCGCGATCTCGACGGTGTCACTGCGCCGGATCAGCGCGATGACCTCGTCGATGGCGTCCAGGGCCTTCAGGAGGCCACGCAGGATGTGCGCGCGCTCCTCGGCCTTGCGCAGCCTGAAGCGCGTACGACGGACGATGACCTCGATCTGGTGCGTCACCCAGTGGCGGATGAACGCGTCGAGCGACAGCGTGCGCGGAACGCCGTCCACCAGCGCCAGCATGTTGGCGCCGAAGTTCGACTGCAGATCGGTGTGCTTGTAGAGGTTGTTCAGGACGACCTTGGCGACCGCGTCGCGCTTCAGGACGATGACCAGCCGCTGGCCCGTACGGGACGAGGTCTCGTCACGGACGTCCGCGATGCCGCCGACCTTGCCGTCCTTCACCAGGTCGGCGATCTTCTGCGCGAGGTTGTCGGGGTTGGTCTGGTAGGGGAGCTCCGTGACCACCAGGCACTGGCGGTTCTGGATCTCCTCGACCTCGACGACCGCGCGCATCGTGATGGAGCCACGGCCCGTGCGGTACGCCTCCTCGATGCCCTTTCGGCCCACTACAAGGGCGCCGGTCGGGAAATCGGGGCCCTTGATGCGCTCGATCAGGGCGTCGAGCAGCTCCTCGTGGCTGGCCTCGGGGTTCTCGAGGTACCACTGGGCGCCGGCCGCGACCTCACGGAGGTTGTGCGGCGGGATGTTGGTGGCCATGCCGACCGCGATGCCCGCCGAGCCGTTGATCAGCAGGTTCGGGAACCGGGCCGGCAGAACCGTCGGCTCCTGGTTGCGGCCGTCGTAGTTGTCCGTGAAGTCGACGGTCTCCTCGTCGATGTCACGGACCATCTCCATGGACAGCGGCGCCATCTTGCACTCGGTGTAGCGCATGGCGGCCGCGGGGTCGTTGCCCGGAGAGCCGAAGTTGCCGTTGGAGTCCACCAGCGGCATCCGCATCGACCACGGCTGCGCGAGGCGGACCAGCGCGTCGTAGATCGAGGAGTCGCCGTGCGGGTGGTAGGTGCCCATGACGTCACCGACGACGCGGGCGCACTTGTAGAAGCCCTTCTCGGGCCGGTAGCCGCCGTCGTACATGGCGTACAGGACGCGGCGGTGGACGGGCTTGAGGCCGTCCCGGACATCGGGCAGCGCGCGCGACACGATGACGGACATCGCGTAGTCGAGATACGAGCGCTGCATCTCCGTCTCGAGCCCGACGGGCTCGACGCGCAGGGTGATCTCGCCGCCTTCTTCAGGCGTGCTCTGAGTGTTCTCGTCGGCCATTGCTGGTGAAGATCCTTTCTGCTGCGGTCAGCTGAGACCGACTCAGATGTCGAGGAAGCGGACGTCCTTGGCATTGCGCTGGATGAACGCGCGGCGGGCCTCGACGTCCTCGCCCATGAGGACCGAGAACAGGTCGTCGGCCTGGGCGGCGTCGTCGAGCGTGACCTGGCCGAGGACCCGGTGCTCCTGGTCCATGGTCGTGATCCGCAGCTCCTCGGCGTTCATCTCGCCGAGGCCCTTGAAGCGCTGGACCGAGTCGTCGCGGATGCGCTTGCCGGCCTGCTTGCCCAGCTCGATCAGCGCGTCGCGCTCACGGTCCGAGTACGCGTACTCGAAGTCATCCCGGCCCCACTTGATCTTGTACAGCGGGGGGCGCGACAGGAACACGTGCCCGGCCTCGACCAGCGGCCGCATGAAGCGGAACAGGAAGGTCAGCAGCAGGGTGTTGATGTGCTGGCCGTCGACGTCGGCGTCCGCCATCAGGATGATCTTGTGATAGCGGAGCTTCTCGATGTCGAAGTCCTCGTGGACCCCGGTGCCGAAGGCCGAGATCAGCGCCTGGATCTCCTGGTTCTGCAGGATCTTGTCGATCCGCGCCTTCTCGACGTTGAGGATCTTGCCTCGGATCGGGAGGATCGCCTGGTACTGCGGGTTGCGGCCGGACTTGGCCGAGCCACCGGCGGAGTCACCCTCGACGATGAAGATCTCGCACTTGGTGGGGTCGTTCGACTGGCAGTCGGACAGCTTGCCCGGCAGGGACGCCGTCTCAAGGAGGCCCTTGCGGCGGGTGAGGTCGCGGGCCTTGCGGGCCGCCACGCGCGCGGTGGCCGCCTGGATGGACTTGCGGACGATGTCCGCGGCCTCGTTCGGGTTGCGGTCCAGCCAGTCGTTGAGGTGCTCGTAGACGGCCTTCTGGACGAAGGTCTTCGCCTCCGTGTTGCCCAGCTTGGTCTTCGTCTGACCCTCGAACTGCGGCTCGCTCAGCTTGACCGAGATGATCGCGGTCAGACCCTCGCGGATGTCGTCACCGGTGAGGTTGTCGTCCTTCTCGCGCAGCAGCTTCTTGTCGCGCGCGTACTTGTTGATCAGCGAGGTCAGCGCCGCACGGAAGCCCTCCTCGTGCGTACCGCCCTCGTGGGTGTGGATGATGTTGGCGAAGGAGTACACGCCCTCGCTGTAGCCGCTGTTCCACTGCATCGCGACCTCGAGGGACAGGCTCTTGTCCTTGTCCTCGGCCTCGAGATCGATGACGGTGGGGTGCACCGCGTCTCCCTTGCGGGAGTTGAGGTACTTCACGAAGTCGACGATGCCGCCCTCGTAGTGGTACGTGACGGTCTTGACCTCGGCCTTCTCGTCCGCACCCGCCTCGTCCGCACCGGCCGTGGCCTTCGCCGACTCGCGCTCATCAGTGAGTTTGATCGTCAAACCCTTGTTGAGGAACGCCATCTCCTGGAAGCGCCGCGAGAGCGTCTCGAAGGAGTACTCGGTCGTCTCGAAGATGTCGCCGTCGGCCCAGAAGGTGACCGAGGTGCCGGTCTCGTCGGTGGCCTCGTGCTCGACGAGAGGGGCGGTCGGGACGCCCATCTTGTAGTCCTGCGTCCAGCGCCGTCCGTCGGTCTTGACCTCGACGGAGACCTTGCTCGACAGGGCGTTCACGACGGAGACGCCGACGCCGTGCAGACCACCGGAGACCGCGTAGCCGCCGCCGCCGAACTTACCGCCCGCGTGCAGGACCGTCAGCACGACCTCGAGGGCCGGCTTCCCTTCGGAGGGAACGATGCCCACGGGGATGCCGCGGCCGTTGTCCACGACACGCACGCCGCCGTCGGCGAGGATCGTGATGTCGATCGTGTCCGCGTGGCCGGCCAGCGCCTCGTCGACGGAGTTGTCGACGACCTCGTACACGAGGTGGTGCAGTCCGCGCTCGCCGGTCGAGCCGATGTACATACCGGGTCGCTTGCGAACCGCGTCCAGACCCTCGAGGACGGTGATGGCGCTGGCGTCGTACGAGGCTGTGACCTCGCCGTTCGAGGTCGTGGCCTCGGCGTTGTCGCCGGCGTCGGTGGACGGGGTGTTCTCGTTGGGGTTGCCGGAATCGGCCACGAAGCGCCCTTTCTGGCACAGCACAAGCCAAGCTCGTCGGCGGGTTGCCGGAGCGGCTGCGGCACGTTGCGTTGGTAAGCCTTGATCAGCGTTGCTCAGCTTTTCCCGGACGGTCCCCGCAAGCGGGGCGGGATTAGCTTCCAGTCTACCGGTAGCGCCGACAGTGATGGGGGTTTGCCGGTACCTGAGTCCGCATGTGCCGCCCTGAACCGGTCTCTCCCGACTCCCCATATGTGCACCCGGGCTCAAAGAGGCTTACAGCGGCACTCAGCGCTTCCGGGTGTCAACCCTTGGCTACCGCGGAGTCAGGTCGGTGTTCGCAACCGCGTGCACTCCCGCGCAGGGGCCGGTCGATGTGGCCTCTGTCACCCGTAGGTGTCGCCGGGACCTGTGCTTCCAGGGGCGCGCAAGGGGCCGAAGCGGCGCGCGGGACCATGGGGGCCCTGCACCTTGATCAGCCGCACCGTGCCGTGCCCGAGGTCCTGGTTCAGCCGCGCGACCACCTGCGGGGCGAGCAGCCGCAACTGGGTGGCCCAGGCGGTCGAGTCGCACTGCACGGTCAGCACCCGCTCGTCCTCGTCGTACTTCTGCGGGACGCAGTGCTTGGCCAGGTCCTCGCCGACGATCTGCGGCCAGCGGCCCATCACACCGCCCACCGCGGCCGGGGTCTCCCAACCGCGCTCGGTGAGCAGCCGGTTGATCGCGGCGCCGAGCGCCATCGGATCACGCCCGTCGGCGCGCGCGCCGGAGCGCAGGCCGCCGCGCCGCGCCTGCTTCTTCTGCTGCGCCGCGTCCCCCCGCGCGCGTGCCTGCTCCTTCGCGGCGCGCAACGCCACGCGCGCGAGGTCGACACCGGAGTGCTCGGGGGTCTTCTTGGAGGCCGTTTCCGGACCCTTCTCCGGAGCTCCCTCGGAGGCGGCCGATCCGCCGGGTGTGTTCTCCGTCATACCCGCTCCACCGTGCCCTCGGAGACGACATACCGCGTTCCCGTCAGTACGTCCGGTACGTCGTCGTCGACCGCGGCCGTCACGAGGACCTGCTCGCCGGGAGCGACGAGTTCGGCGAGGCGCTCTCTTCTGCGGCTGTCCAGCTCGGCGAAGACGTCGTCGAGGACCAGCACCGGTTCATTGCCCTCGGCCCTCAGGAGGTCGTACGAGGCCAGGCGCAGCGCCAGCGCGTACGACCAGGACTCGCCGTGGGAGGCGTATCCCTTGGCGGGCATCTGACCGAGTTTGAGAACCACATCGTCCCGATGGGGTCCTACGAGGGTCACGCCCCGCTCGATCTCCTGCTTGCGGACCTCGGCGAGCGCCGCCATCACCTGCTCGTACAGGTCCTCGCGGGTGTGCGCCTCGCCGGGCGCGGACGGCTTGTACTCCAGGGCGACGGGTCCGCCACCGGGGGCCAGCTGCTCGTACGCCTTGTCGGCCAGCGGCTGAATCGCGGCGACCAGGTCGAGCCGCTGGGCCAGCAGCTCGGCGCCCACGCGTGCGAGGTGCTGGTCCCACACGTCGAGCGTGGAGAGGTCCATGGTGCGGCCGCCGTGACGGCGGGCCAGCGCGGCCGACTTCAGGAGGGTGTTGCGCTGCTTGAGGACCCGCTCGTAGTCGGAGCGGACGCCCGCCATCCGTGGGGAGCGGGCGGTGATCAGCTCGTCCAGGAAGCGGCGCCGCTCACCGGGGTCGCCCTTGATCAGCGCGAGATCCTCGGGCGCGAACAGCACGGTCCGCACGATACCGAGCACATCACGGGGTCTGACCTGCGAGGACCTGTTGATGCGGGCACGGTTGGCCCTGCCGGGGTTCAGTTCGAGCTCGACGAGCTGCTGGCGCTCGCCCTGGCGGACATTGGCCCGGATGATCGCCCGGTCCGCGCCCATGCGCACCAGCGGCGCGTCGGAGGAGACGCGGTGGCTGCCGAGGGTCGCGAGATAGCCGACCGCCTCGACCAGATTCGTCTTGCCCTGTCCGTTGGGGCCCACGAACGCGGTGACGCCCGGGTCGAGCGGGACCTCGACCCGGGCGTACGAGCGGAAGTCGGCCAGCGACAGATGCGTCACGTGCATGGTCGTTCGCCGACCTCCCCCAGGGTTGTGGATCCACCGCCGCACGGCCTGTGGATCTGTGGATTACTTCGTCTCGACCGCGTGGCCGCCGAACTGGTTGCGCAGCGCCGCGACCATCTTCATCTGCGGCGAGTCCTCCTGCCGCGAGGCGAACCGCGCGAACAGCGACGCGGTGATCGCGGGCAGCGGCACCGCGTGGTCGATGGCCGCTTCCACGGTCCAGCGGCCCTCGCCGGAGTCCTGTGCGTAACCGCGCAGCTTCTCCAGGTGCTCGTCCTCGTCCAGGGCGTTCACCGCCAGGTCCAGCAGCCAGGAACGGATGACCGTGCCTTCCTGCCAGGAGCGGAAGACCTCGCGCACGTCGGTGACGGAGTGGACCTTCTCCAGGAGCTCCCAGCCCTCGGCGTAGGCCTGCATCATGGCGTACTCGATGCCGTTGTGGACCATCTTGGAGAAGTGGCCCGCTCCGACCTTGCCGGCGTGCACCGCGCCGAAGTCGCCCTCCGGCTTGAGTGCCTCGAAGATCGGCTGCACCTTGGCGATGTTCTCGGCGTCGCCGCCGTACATCAGCGCATAGCCGTTCTCCAGGCCCCAGACGCCGCCGGAGACGCCGCAGTCGACGAAACCGATGCCCTTGGCCGCCAGTTCCTCCGCGTGCTTCTCGTCGTCCGTCCAGCGGGAGTTGCCGCCGTCCACGACGACGTCCCCGGGCTCCAGGAACTCGCCGAGCTGGTCGACGGTGGACTGCGTGGCGGCGCCGGCCGGGACCATCACCCACACCACGCGCGGACCCTTGAGCTTGCCCACAAGGTCTTCCAGGCTGTGGACATCGGCGAGGTCCGGGTTGCGGTCGTATCCGATGACGGTGTGGCCTGCGCGGCGGATCCGCTCGCGCATGTTGCCGCCCATCTTGCCGAGGCCGACGAGACCGAGCTCCATCAGGTTGTTCCTTAGGTTTGCGACGTGGCGTGAGGGCACTTTCGTACCTGTGTCTGAGCCTAAACCCGGACGCTCACGCACACCTGTGGGCATAGCCGCTCAGGCGTTCAGCCCACTGCGGATGCGCCCGCCGGACCGATCGGCCGACCGTCCGGCGGGCTCACCTCACTCAGCCGCTCAGGCGCACCGGCATGATCAGGTACTTGTAGGCCTCGTCCGCCTCGGCGTCCACCGCGGGCTTGCCGCTCAGCAGCGCGGGCTTCGTGGACGTCGTGAAGGAGAGCTGCGCCACCGGCGAGTCGATGGCGCTGAGGCCGTCGAGCAGGAACGTCGGGTTGAAGGCGATCGAGACGTCGTCGCCCTCCAACTGTGCGTCGACCCTTTCCACAGCCTGTGCGTCGTCGCTGGAGCCCGCCTCCAGGATCAGCACGCCCTGCTCGAAGCTCAGACGCACCGGGGTGTTGCGCTCGGCGACCAGGGCCACACGCTTGACGGCCTCCACGAAGGGGGCGGTCTCGATCACCGCGATGGAGTTGAACTCCGTCGGGAACAGCGAGCGGTACTTCGGCAGGTCGCCCTCCAGCAGGCGGGTGGTCGTGCGCCGGCCCGCCCCCTCGAAGCCGATGAGGCCCTCGCCGGCGCCCGAGCCGGACAGCGCCAGGATCACGCTGTCGCCGCTCGTGAGGGCCTTGGCGGTGTCCAGGAGCGTCTTGGCGGGCACCAGGGCCACCGCGGACGCCTCGGGGTTCTCCGGCTTCCACATGAACTCGCGGACCGCGAAGCGGTAGCGGTCGGTGGAGGCCAGCGTGACCGTGTCGCCCTCGATCTCGATGCGCACACCGGTGAGCACGGGCAGCGTGTCGTCACGGCCCGCCGCGATGGCCACCTGGGCGGCCGCCGAGGCGAAGACCTCACCGGGGACGGTGCCGGTCGCCGACGGCATCTGCGGCAGCGCGGGGTACTCCTCCACAGGCAGGGTGTGGAGTGTGAATCGCGAGGAGCCGCAGACCACGGTCGCTCGTACACCGTCTGTGGAAATCTCCACCGGCCGGTTGGGGAGGGCGCGGCAGATGTCCGCGAGCAGGCGGCCGGAGACGAGGACCGTGCCCTCTTCGTCGATCTCCGCGTCCACAGAGACGCGTGCCGAGACCTCGTAGTCAAAGCTGGAGAGGCTCAGTGCGCCCTCCTCGGCCTTCAGAAGGAGGCCGGCGAGCACAGGCGCCGGCGGACGGGCCGGGAGGCTGCGTGCCGCCCAGGCCACTGCCTCCGCGAGTACGTCGCGTTCCACCCGGATCTTCACCGTTGCCGCCTCCGTCTGTTGCCGGCGCTCTCGCCCTGCTGGCCTTCGTCGTCTGACTCGGTGTCGTTCAGCCCTGTGACGGGCAGGACACCGGGGACCAGTCTGACGCACCGCGCTGACAGTCGGTGCCCCTCGGGGTCAAGTCGTGCCGAGCGGCACCAGAGCCTCCGAGAGCGAGTTGTGCACAGCCCCGTCTTCGAAACGATTCCCAGCCTCTATCTAGTTGGTCTTAGTAGTAGGGCCTGTGGAAACCGTGGATAACCTCGTTTTCGCAGGTCAGACGGGATTTTTTGTCCACTGACCCTGTGGGCGGAGGCGGTGGACAACCGGGGGTCTCTGTGGACGACGAAAAGTTCTGCACACTCGATGCACAGCCTCGGGCCACTTCTCCCCAGATCCGTCCCCAGCTTTACCCACGTTCCCCACAGGCCAATCCGGCACCTTGGTGTGACGCCTTTCACTCGACACGGTGATCGGGCGCGTCACGTTGCCGAACAGTGGACAGGGGTGTGGAGAAGCTGGGGATGGCTGGGGACAACCGGCTCCAGCCTGTGGGTCGTCGGTGGACAACTTCGTGCACACCCTGTGGATCTTTTCTTCGTCCACAGTCTGTGGAGAGTCTTCGTCCACGAATCCACAGGGGGCTGACCTGGTCTGATGGTCTTTCAACAGTGGCCCCTGTGGACACGATCGGGACAACTTCGCGGTCCCCAGGGTGTGGACGCCAGAAAGTCACCGAATCTGTGGAGAGTGGCCGTAACCCGGCTCGTATTCGAACAGCTGATGTCGTTCCGGTAGCGGTGAAACGAGGGCCGGCGGCCTCGGAACAGGCTCCAGAAGCCCTCGGAGCGCCCTTGGGGCCAGGTCTCAGGAGCTCGCAGGCCCCCTCGGAGCGAGGTCCAGAGCCTTCCGGAGTCCTCTCGGAGCGGGTGCCGGAGGCTCTGGGACGGCTGCCGGAGGCTCTGGGACGGCTGCCGGAATCCCTCGCGGCGCGCATGCGAGAACCGCGGGCCAGAACCGCGGGCCGCAGCTGCGGGCCAGAACAGCGGGCCAGAACGGCGAAAGGCGCCCTCGGGACCGTGTCCCGGGGCGCCCTCGGCGGCGTACCGCCGCGCCTGTCAGCCGTTCTTGATGCGGTTGGTGAGCTCGGTGACCTGGTTGTAGATGGAGCGGCGCTCGGCCATCAGCGCGCGGATCTTGCGGTCGGCGTGCATGACGGTCGTGTGGTCGCGGCCGCCGAACTGCGCGCCGATCTTCGGCAGCGAGAGATCGGTGAGCTCGCGGCACAGATACATGGCGATCTGCCGCGCGGTCACCAGGACGCGACTGCGTGAGGACCCGCACAGGTCGTCCACCGTGAGTCCGAAGTAGTCCGCGGTGGCCGCCATGATCGCGGTCGCGGTGATCTCCGGGGCGGAGTCCTCGCCGCCCGGGATCAGGTCCTTCAGGACGATCTCCGTCAGTCCGAGATCCACCGGCTGCCGGTTGAGCGACGCGAACGCCGTCACCCGGATCAGCGCGCCCTCCAGCTCACGGATGTTGCGCGAGATCCGGGACGCGATGAACTCGAGCACCTCCGGCGGAGCGTTGAGCTGCTCCTGCACCGCCTTCTTACGAAGGATGGCGATACGGGTCTCCAGCTCGGGCGGCTGGACGTCCGTGATCAGACCCCACTCGAAACGGTTCCGCAGCCGGTCCTCCAGGGTCACCAGCTGCTTGGGCGGCCGGTCGCTGGAGAGCACGATCTGCTTGTTCGCGTTGTGGAGCGTGTTGAAGGTGTGGAAGAACTCCTCCTGCGTCGACTCCTTGTCCGCCAGGAACTGGATGTCGTCGACCAACAGGATGTCCATCTCGCGGTACCGCTTGCGGAAGCTGTCGCCCTTGCCGTCGCGGATGGAGTTGATGAACTCGTTGGTGAACTCCTCGGAACTCACGTACCGCACCCGCGTGCCCGGGTAGAGGCTGCGCGCGTAGTGCCCGATCGCGTGCAGCAGGTGCGTCTTGCCGAGACCCGACTCCCCATAGATGAAGAGTGGGTTGTACGCCTTCGCCGGCGCCTCGGCGACGGCGACCGCGGCCGCGTGCGCGAAGCGGTTCGAGGCGCCGATGACGAACGTGTCGAAGAGGTACTTCGGGTTGAGGCGCGCGGTGGGCTCGCCCGGACCGGACGCCGGCGCGGGCTTCGCGCCCAGCGGGCCGGGAGCGCCGCTGGGGGACGGCAGCGAGGTGCCGCCGCGGTGCGGCGGCGCACCGCCCGAGGACGGCTCCTGGAGGTCGCGGCGGTCGGGACGCTCGTACTCGGAGCGCGGCTGGTCGTAGTCCTGGCGCTGCTGCTCGTAGGGCGGGCGCTCCATCGACTGCGGCCGGTAGTCCTGCGAGGGCGAGGCATACGGGTCGCGGTCGGGGAAGCCGAGGCGCTGCTGCTGCCAGCCGTAGTCGTCCTGGGTGTGCCGAGGCCAGGCGCCGGGCTCGGGGCGCTGGTAGTCCGGGTAGGCGGGGCGGGCGGTCGGCAGGTGGTCCGCGCGGGACTGGTCGGAGCGGCCGGGCGGCAGCTGGTCGCCGGGGGCGCCCGGGAGCTGGTCGGAGCGAACGCCTCGGTGATCACCCCGGTGGTCGTCGGCGCGGTGGCGGCCGTACCCCTCGTACCCGTCGCGGCGCTGTGCGTCATAGGGGTTGCGCTCGTCACGACCCGGGGAGTCGTAGCCGCCCCGGTCTTCGCGACCCTGGGAGTCGTAAGCGTGGCGCTCGTCACGGCCCTGGCCGCCGTAGCTGTTGCGGTCCTCGCCGACCTGGCCGCCGTAGGGGTTCCGCTCGTCGCCGCCCTGACCGTCGTACGCGTCACGGCCCTGGCCCGAGCCGGAGGGGAGCTCGGGCTCCTCGTACCGGGCCTGGGGGGCGGGCGGCGTCGGAGGCTGGGGTTCCCCGGCCGAGTCGTCGACGGTGATCGCGATGCGGATCGGACGGCCGCACTCGCGGCTCAGCGTGTCACTGACGATCGGCGCGAGACGTCCCTCGAGGACGCCCTTCGCGAATTCGTTCGGAACCGCGAGCAGCGCGGTGTCCGCGACCAGTGCCAGCGGCTGGCAGCGCTTGATCCAGTGCTCGTCCTTCGCCTCCACACCCTGACCGCGGCCCTCACCGAGGAGCTGTTCCAGTACTCGTGGCCACACTGCGGCAAGATCGGCAGGTACGTCAGCCACAGGGCACGCTCTCTCACGGGTCCCACGAACGTGTGGTTCTGGGAACAGGTTGGGAAGTCAGTCGGGTGGGGCGGTGGGAACAAATCCGCTGGGGCGGTGGGAAGGGAACGAATCGGAGTTCAGCCACGGTAGTCAGGGCGACCGCTGCGGTTCAAGTTGTTGTCCCCAGCCTGTGGATAGTGTCTCCTGCCAGGAGCCGGTTTGACCGGATGGCGTAGCCGCGCGTACCGTGACCAGGTCGAGTTGTCGATGGCTGCTGCCGCCTGCCTCCGATGGGCACAGGTCACGTCGAGTGATCGGGAAGCGGTGCACTCGGGCGTAATTACGAGCTACCTCGTGGGCGCACGGTGACAGCCAAGGCGGCACCCCGCCACCACCGATTCTTTCTGGAGCCCCCGAGTGAGCAAGCGCACCTTCCAGCCGAACAACCGTCGTCGCGCCAAGACCCACGGCTTCCGCCTGCGGATGCGCACCCGTGCCGGCCGCGCGATTCTCGCGAACCGCCGTGGCAAGGGTCGCGCCAGCCTGTCCGCCTGATAACAACAGGTCATGATGTCGTGCTGCCTACCGAGCATCGGCTGAGGCGGCGCGAGGACTTCGCGACCGCGGTACGCCGAGGACGCCGGGCCGGACGCCCGCTCCTCGTCGTCCATCTACGTAGCGGTGCAACGGACCCGCACGCGCCTGGGGAGAGCGCTCCCCCGACGCGTGCGGGTTTCGTCGTGAGCAAGGCCGTGGGTGGAGCGGTTGTCCGCAACAAGGTGAAGCGCAGACTTCGCCATTTGATGCGTGACCGAGTCGCCCAGTTGCCCCCCGGTAGCCTGGTAGTCGTACGAGCGCTGCCCGGTGCGGGCGACGCCGACCATGAACAGCTGGCCCGAGACCTGGATGCCGCCCTTCAGCGGCTGCTGGGAGGGGGCGCGCGATGAAGTACCCGCTGCTGGCTCTTATCAAGCTGTACCAGTGGACGATCAGCCCGCTGCTCGGGCCGGTGTGCAAGTACTACCCGTCGTGCTCCCACTACGGCTACCAGGCCATCGACCGGCACGGTGCGATCAAGGGAACGGCACTTACCGCCTGGCGCATCCTCCGGTGCAATCCGTGGTCGCTGGGCGGCGTGGACCATGTTCCGCCGCGCAAGCGTCCGCGGTGGCACGAAATGCTGCGTAACGCCTGGCGCGCACGCAAGGGCGGGAACTCCGCCGCCGAACCGGCCATTGAGGGTCATGGAATGTCCGACCATCCCTCGAGCCCGGCCGCCGAGACCCCGTCCCATGCTCAAGGAGCCTGATTAGTGGACACGATTGCCAGTCTTTTCAGCTTCATCACGACACCCGTTTCCTGGGTCATCGTCCAGTTCCACTCTGTGTACGGGACGATCTTCGGTCCCGATACGGGCTGGGCCTGGGGCCTGTCCATCGTGTCCCTGGTGATCCTGATCCGTATCTGCCTGATCCCGCTCTTCGTGAAGCAGATCAAGGCCACTCGGGCCATGCAGACACTGCAGCCCGAGATGAAGAAGATCCAGGAGCGCTACAAGAACGACAAGCAGCGCCAGTCCGAAGAGATGATGAAGCTGTACAAGGAGTCGGGTACCAACCCGCTCTCCTCGTGCCTTCCCATCCTGGCGCAGTCGCCGTTCTTCTTTGCTCTGTACCACGTGCTCAACGGCATCGCGACCGGCTCGACGATCGGCGTCATCAACGAATCGCTGCTGGCCAGCGCTCGTAAGGCGCACATCTTCGGCGCCCCGCTGGCCGCGAAGTTCACGGACGGACAGGCCAAGGTCGAGGCCCTCGGTGCCTCGCTGACCGATGTCCGGGTCGTCACCGCGATCATGATCGTGATGATGTCGGCGTCGCAGTTCTACACGCAGCGCCAGCTGATGACGAAGAACGTCGACACCACGGTGAAGACGCCCTTCATGCAGCAGCAGAAGATGCTGATGTACGTCTTTCCGGTCATGTTCGCCGTCTTCGGCATCAACTTCCCGGTCGGTGTCCTCGTCTACTGGCTGACCACCAACGTGTGGACCATGGGCCAGCAGATGTACGTCATCCGCAACAACCCGACCCCGGGTTCCAAGGCTCAGGCCGCGTACCTCGAGCGCCTGCAGAAGCACGTCACGCACCACGAGAAGACGCGCAGCCGTGGCGAGAAGGCCATCGTCAAGGCGATCGTCTCCAAGGGCCGCGACCGTAACGAGTTCGAGCGCAAGTTCATCAACAGCCTGACCAAGGTGGGCCTGGTGGCCCAGGCTGACGGCACTGTGGTGAAGGGTCAGGCCGAGGCGACTGTCGAGGCCGAGGACGGCACCACGACCACCACTGGTGGCGCTCCCAAGCGTCAGCAGCCGAAGCGCCAGTCCAAGTCCCAGCGTCAGTCGGGTACGGCGGCCGGTGGGGCGAAGGCGGCGGGCGAGCCCGAGCCGAAGACCTCGCTGACCAAGTCCGACGAGCCGCAGGACGCCAAGCCCGCCGCCAAGCCGGCAGGCGGCGGCAACAAGCCGGGCACCGGTACCCGCAGCAAAGCCCAGTCCGGACAGCGCAAGGGTCCGCAGCGGCCCAAGTCCCCGTCCAAGAAGTAAGAAGGAGTCCATCCCGTGACGGAAGGCACCACCTCCGCCGCCGCTGAGGGCGACACCCTGACCCGCCTTGAGCAGGAAGGCGAGATCGCGGCGGACTACCTCGAGGGTCTGCTGGACATCGCCGATCTCGACGGCGACATCGACATGGACGTCGAGGCCGACCGCGCCGCTGTCTCGATCATCAGCGACGCCAGCAGTCGTGACCTGCAGAAGCTGGTCGGTCGCGACGGCGAGGTGCTCGAGGCCCTCCAGGAGCTCACGCGCCTGGCCGTTCACCGGGAGACCGGGGACCGCAGCCGGCTGATGCTGGACATCGCGGGCTACCGCGCCAAGAAGCGCGAGGAGCTCTCCGAGCTGGGCGCCAAGGCCGCGGCCGAGGTGAAGAGCTCCGGCGAGCCGGTGAAGATGAAGCCGATGACGCCCTTCGAGCGCAAGGTCGTCCACGACGCGGTCAAGGCCGCGGGTCTGCGCAGTGAGTCCGAGGGCGAGGAGCCGCAGCGCTTCGTCGTCGTGCTTCCCGCCTGATCGGTACGAAGGTTTCTTCGGCCCCGTCTGTTGAGCAGGCGGGGCCGAACTTTGTCAGCCTGATAGTCCCTCGTAGTTCCTGGTAGTCCCTGATAGCCCTGGTGGTCAGCGCTCAGCGCGCTTATGCGGTACGGAAGGACGGTCCCCGTGACGGAGGCAGCGGAGCTTCCCCCTGCGCCCGAGCAGGCGCGCGAGGTATTCGGCGATCGCTTCGCAGACGCGGTCCGGTACGCGGAGCTGCTGGCCGAGGCGGGAGTGCAGCGGGGGTTGATCGGCCCCCGTGAGGTGCCCCGGCTGTGGGAACGGCACCTGCTGAACTGCGCGGTGCTCTCGGAGGTCGTGCCCGAAGGTGTGACCGTGTGCGACGTCGGCTCCGGCGCGGGACTGCCCGGCATTCCGCTGGCCCTGGTCCGGGATGACATCAAGATCACTCTGTTGGAACCGCTGCTGCGGAGGACCAACTTCCTCACCGAGGTCGTCGAGCTCCTGGGCCTCGACCATGTCACCGTCGTGCGCGGTCGCGCCGAGGAGGTCATGGGAAAGCTTCCGGCGGTCCACGTGGTGACGGCCAGGGCTGTCGCTCCACTGGACCGGCTGGCGGCATGGGGCATCCCCCTTCTCCGTCCGTACGGCGAGATGCTGGCTCTCAAGGGCGACACCGCTGAGGAGGAGCTGAAGAGCGCCGCGACGGCCCTCAGCAAGCTCGGCGCCGTGGAGACGTCGATCCTGCACGTCGGCGAGGGCATTGTGGACCCGTTGTCGACCGTGGTGCGGGTCGAGGTCGGGGAGAGCCCGGGTGGCGTGCGCTTCGCCGCGAAGAGGGCGAAGGCGGCCCGGACGGGGCGGACACGGCGACGGCGTTGATCCTGAGCGCGAAATGGATCGTGGACTCCCGGTTCCGCAGGGCGGAGCCGGGAGTTCTTTGTCACTCCGGCTGATCCGTCCTGACGACGACCCGTACTCCACACAAGCTGCCAAACCTACGCATCTCGGAGTGTCGCGCCGCGATGGCCCTGGCCGCTAGGCATCGTGTTTCACGTGAAACGTCGCTCACTGCTGCACGGCATCATCAGTCGCGGCCGCGCCGCGGCCGAACCCCGCGACCGGAAGCCTCTCGGTTCACTCGCGGAGGGTGCGGAGTTGTCCACAGAGGTGGATTTCTCCACAGAAGAACGGGCCTCGCTGGTTCACGACCCCGAAGGCATGGGAGGCTCTGTTCATTGCGAGCCTGAAGTCGAGGAGAGTGAATCCTTGCGGTCCGACGCCAACATCGCGGGACCGATGACCGATCCGGTCCCCGGTCCCCGTACCGAGTCGATGGGGGAGGATGTTTCACGTGAAACACCGCCCCCAATGGACGACACTCCTATTGGTCGTGCTGCCCAACTGGCGGTGGAGGCGCTGGGTCGCGCCGGTGAGGGCCTGCCACGGCCCGAACAGACCCGCGTCATGGTCGTCGCCAACCAGAAGGGTGGGGTGGGCAAGACCACGACCACGGTCAACCTTGCTGCCTCGCTTGCCCTGCATGGCGGCCGTGTCCTGGTGATCGACCTCGACCCTCAGGGCAACGCCTCCACCGCGCTCGGCATCGATCATCACGCCGAGGTGCCTTCCATCTACGACGTGCTGATCGACAGCAAGCCGCTCTCCGAAGTCGTCCAGCCGGTCCCCGATGTCGAGGGCCTCTTCTGTGCGCCTGCCACGATCGATCTCGCCGGTGCGGAGATCGAGCTGGTGTCCCTGGTGGCACGGGAGAGCCGGCTGGAGCGAGCGATCCAGGCGTATGAGCAGCCGCTGGACTACATCCTCATCGACTGCCCGCCGTCGCTCGGCCTTCTCACGGTCAACGCGCTGGTCGCCGGTGCGGAGGTCCTCATTCCTATCCAGTGTGAGTACTACGCGCTGGAAGGCCTGGGTCAGCTCCTGCGTAACGTCGACCTGGTGCGGGGGCATCTCAACCCCAACCTCCATGTCTCGACGATCCTGCTCACCATGTACGACGGCCGGACGCGCCTTGCGTCCCAGGTCGCGGACGAGGTGCGCAGCCACTTCGGTGACGAGGTGCTGCGGACGAGCATTCCTCGCTCGGTCCGTATCTCCGAGGCCCCGAGCTACGGCCAGACGGTGCTGACCTACGATCCAGGGTCGAGCGGCGCCCTGTCGTATCTTGAGGCCGCACGAGAAATCGCCCTCCGCGGAGTCGGAGTGGCGTACGAAGCGCAGAACGCCCATGTGGGCGTACAGAACAGTCAGAACATGGTGGAGGGGATCCAGTGAGTGAGCGACGACGAGGGCTGGGGCGGGGCCTCGGCGCACTGATCCCCGCGGCTCCGACAGAGAAGACGGTTCCCTCGCCGGCAGGCGGAGGCTCCGCCTCGTCGGCGGCTGGACCCGTGCTCACGGCAGAGCGCGGGGTCGCCGCGGCGAAGGTGACCACACTGCCGCCTGTTTCACATGAAACAGAGGAGTCGCCGACGATCGGGACCCCGGAGGCGCCCTCCGCGCCTGTCGGTGCTCACTTCGCTGAACTGCCTCTCGACTACATCACCCCCAACCCGCGTCAGCCCCGTGAGGTGTTCGACGAGGACGCTCTTGCCGAGCTGGTTACCTCCATCAAGGAGGTCGGGCTTCTCCAGCCGGTCGTCGTGCGTCAGGTGGGTCCGGCGCGCTACGAGCTCATCATGGGTGAGCGGCGCTTCCGTGCCTGCCGTGAGGCGGGGCTTGAGGCCATTCCTGCGATCGTGCGGGCCACGGAGGACGAGAAGCTTCTCCTGGACGCGCTGCTGGAGAACCTGCACCGCGCCCAGCTGAACCCGCTGGAAGAGGCGGCCGCCTACGACCAGCTGCTGCAGGACTTCAACTGCACGCACGACCAGCTGGCGGACCGTATCGGCCGCTCGCGCCCGCAGGTCTCCAACACCCTGCGGCTGCTGAAGCTCTCGCCGGCGGTTCAGCGTCGTGTCGCCGCCGGAGTGCTCTCCGCGGGCCACGCCCGCGCCCTGCTCTCCGTCGCGGACTCGGAGGAGCAGGACCGGCTGGCCCACCGCATCGTGGCCGAGGGACTGTCGGTGCGGGCCGTCGAGGAGATCGTCACCCTCATGGGATCGCGCCCCCAGACCGCTCCGCGCTCCAAGGGGCCGCGGGCCGGCGCCCGGCTCTCCCCGGCACTGAGCGACCTTGCCACCCGCCTCTCGGACCGCTTCGAGACCCGCGTGAAGGTCGACCTGGGGCAGAAGAAGGGAAAGATCACGGTCGAGTTCGCCTCGATGGACGACCTCGAGCGGATCCTCAGCTCTCTCGCCCCCGGTGAGGGAGGCGTTCTCCAGAGGAGTCTCCTGGACGACGACTCCGAGGACACGGAGGCCTGAGTCGCGCGGCGACGGGGCGGTTCCCGTCGGTCGACCACAAGAGCGGGCCGTGTCCGGTGTGTACCGGAACACGGCCTGCTCTTTGCTTTCAGGCAGTATCGATGCAATCGCATCGTGGATACGATGCGATCGGGTATGGCGCATCCACCTGGCGGCACCTTCATTGGGGAGGCGGGGGCCATGCAAATCGTGAGCCGTACCGGACTGGTGACCGCGGGCCTGGGACTGGGGGCGGTCGGTGGGTTCATCGGCAGCCTGCTCAGGGAGCGAAGCGCTCTGACAGCCGCTCGCGATGCTGCGGGCGAAGGAAGCGAGGAACATCCTTCATGGGGCGCCGGCTCGTACCGCTCACGCTGGACAACCTTCCGGACCTTCCCAAGCGCTGTCGCGCGTGTGTCTTCTGGGAACTGGATCCCGTCAGTGGGGAAGCCGCGGTAAAGGCGGGAAAGCCCGAACTCGAGAAGGAGGCGTGGATCTCCGCCGTCCTCCTGGAGTGGGGATCCTGCGGCCGCGTCGTCTACGTGGACGACGTACCGGTGGGCTTCGTGCTGTACGCGCCTCCCGCCTATGTACCCCGCTCCACTGCGTTCCCCACGAGCCCGGTCTCACCGGACGCCGTCCAACTGATGACCGCCTTCATCATGCCGGGCTATCAGGGACAGGGACTCGGCCGAGTGATGGTGCAGACGGTTGCCAAGGATCTGCTGCGCCGAGGCTTCAAGGCGATCGAGGCTTTTGGGGACGCACGGTGGAAGGAACCGGCCTGCGTGCTCCCCGCCGACCATCTCCTCGCGGTCGGCTTCAAGACGGTGCGCCCCCACCCCAGGTACCCCCGCCTGAGGCTGGAGCTGCGGACGACGCTCTCCTGGAAGGAAGATGTGGAGTTGGCCCTGGACCGCCTCCTGGGAGCGGTACAGAAGGAACCGGCGCTTCGTCCTCTGTAGCCGTGATGCCGCCCGCCGACGCAACCCCTCCGTCATGCGAATGGGCCAGCCCTTCCGGGCTGGCCCATTCGTGTTTCACGTGAAACATCGCCGTCGTTGTAGGACGGCGCTTCCGGTCAGACGGTCTTCTCGGCGCCCTCGGTGATGAAGTCCTCCAGGTCGCGGACGATCGCGGCCTTCGGCTTCGCACCCACGATGGTCTTGGCGACCTCGCCACCCTGGTAGACGTTCAGGGTCGGGATGGACATGACGCCGTACTTGGCGGCCGTACCCGGGTTCTCATCGATGTTGAGCTTGACGACCTCGATCTGGTCGCCGTACTCCGCGGCGATCGCCTCGAGGGACGGCGCGATCTGGCGGCACGGACCGCACCAGGCGGCCCAGAAGTCCACCAGGACGGGCTTGTCGCTCTTGAGGACGTCCTGCTCGAAGGAATCGTCGGTCACATTCTTCAGGGTGCCGGCCACGGCGGGCTCCTTAACTGGTTGGTGCGGTGGGGCGGACGGGGGTCAGACGGTGGCAGCCGCGGCGGTCTCGCTGTCCGCGAGGGCAGCGAGGTAGCGCTCGGCGTCGAGGGCGGCGGAGCAGCCGGTGCCGGCCGCGGTGATCGCCTGGCGGTACGTGTGGTCGACGACATCACCGGCGCCGAAGACACCGGTCAGGTTCGTCCGGGTCGAAGGCGTCTCGACCTCGAGGTAGCCCTCCTCGTCCAGGTCGAGCTGGCCCTTGAAGAGCTCGGTGCGCGGGTCGTGGCCGATCGCGATGAACAGGCCGGTCACCGCCAGGTCGGAGATCTCACCGGTCTTGAGGTTGCGCAGCTTCAGGCCGGCAAGCTTGGGGTTGCCCTCGATCGAGGCGATCTCGCTGTCCCAGACGAAGTTGATCTTCGGGTCGGCGAAGGCACGCTCCTGCATCGCCTTGGAGGCGCGCAGGGTGTCACGGCGGTGCACGATCGTCACGGACTTGGCGAAGCGGGAGAGGAAGGTCGCCTCCTCCATCGCGGTGTCGCCACCGCCGATCACGGCGATGTCCTGGTCCTTGAAGAAGAAGCCGTCACACGTCGCGCACCACGAGACGCCGCGTCCGGAGAGCGCGTCCTCGTTGGGCAGACCGAGCTTGCGGTGCTGCGAGCCCGTCGTGACGATGACGGCCTTGGCGCGGTGGACGGTGCCTGCGGTGTCCGTGACGGTCTTGATCTCGCCCGTCAGGTCGACAGCGACGATGTCGTCCGGGATCAGCTCGGCACCGAAGCGCTCGGCCTGTGCGCGCATGTTGTCCATGAGCTCGGGGCCCATGATGCCGTCCTGGAAACCGGGGAAGTTCTCCACCTCGGTGGTGTTCATCAGCGCACCACCGGCGGTGACGGCGCCTTCGAAGACCAGCGGCTTCAGCGACGCGCGCGCGGTGTAGAGCGCTGCCGTGTAGCCGGCAGGCCCGGATCCGATGATGATCACGTTACGGACGTCGCTCACGGCTTGATTCCTCGTCTCTGGAGACTGCTGCGTACTACCGGTGGGAGCCTCTCTCAGAACTCTCACCCCACCCAACGGATCCTAAGGGGCTTGCATTCCCTCTGTGTCCGGGCACACGGAGACGAGACACCGCACAGAGATCCCATGGGGTTACTGGGGAGGCGGCCGGTCGACGCGGAGGCGCTCAGGAGCGGGCGTACGAGTGCGTCAGCAAGAGCTTGCCAGGGGACGCCGAAGCCTGTTTCACGCACGCGGCTTCGACGATGTACGCCGTGACCTTCGTGCTGTCGGAGGCGTCGGGCACTACGACGAGATACACCGTCGTCCCCTTGTACGTGCCCTGCTGCGCCGCGAGGATCGTCGCGGTGCTTCCGGTCCCCTTCTGAATGCAGTCGGGGACCTGCACCGTGGGCGTGATCAAGGTGTCGACCCCGGCGGACCCGTTGCCCGCGTCATTGGACTGGACTCCCCAAGGACGCTTCGGGCTGGCGGAGGGGGTGCTCGCGCTCCTGTTCTTCGCGAGGAGATCCGCGACCTGAGTCTTCAGCTTCCCCTCGGAAAAAGTGTCCTTCGCTCCCTGCTGCGTCACCGTCTGCGGGCTCTTGCCGGAGCCGTCGCCCAGCGACTGTACGAGGATCGTGCCCAGCCCGAGAGCGGCGGCCGTGAACACCGTGCCGAGAACGACCACCCTGCGACGCCCACGGCGGCTCCGACGCGAGCGACCGGGGCCGGTGGCAGCGTGGGGACGTCCCGAGGGACGGTCGGTGAGGGAAGCAGGGTTCGGTTCGCCGGACGTGTGTGAAACCCCGGCGAGCGATGTTTCACGTGAAACACCCGCGCTGTCGCCCTCGGCCGCTTCGCGGTCGGGCGCCGTGGCACTCAGCAGAGCCTCCGCGGCAAGGGCGGCATCGATACGGCCGGCCACATCATCGGGCATGCGTGTAGGGCCCGGCAGAGTGCCGAGCAGTCCCCGGATCTCCTCCAGGGAGTCGTACACGTCGGCGCAGAGCACGCACTCGTCAAGGTGTCGCCGTACGTCCGCGGTGCGGGAAGGCGGGAGCAGCCCCTCGGAGAGGTCGGAGATCTCCGCGACATCCGGGTGCCCGGCCGTATCCGTCGTGGATGTCACGCTCGCCCACCTCCGCCCTTCACAGCAGCTGAATCGCTTGGTCCTGCATCGCGTGGACCTGCATCGTGCGGTCCCGCTGCCGGTGGGACGGATGTCCCCTGCGTCCGGTTCCTTCCGCCGCCCGACTTGTTGCCGCCCTCGCCGCTTCCGTTCTCCGCACGGAGATGGGTGAGCAGTGGCAGCAGTCTGGCTCTGCCCCGTGCGCAACGGCTCTTCACCGTGCCGACGGGCACATCGAGGACGCGGGCCGCCTCCGCCACGGGGTAGCCCTGCATGTCCACGAGGACGAGAGCGGCGCGCTGGTCGGCCGGGAGCGTACTCAGTGCCGTCAGCAGCTCGCGGTGCAGATCGTTGCGCTCGGCCGGGGCGGAGGCGGACTCGTGCGGTTCGAGGAGCTGTTCCAGGCGTTCGGTGTCATCTACGGGAGACGTCTTCCTGGATGCGGCTTTGCGGGCGCGGTCCAGGCAGGCGTTCACCGTGATGCGGTGCAGCCAGGTCGTGACGGCCGACTGGCCGCGGAAGGTGTGAGCGGCCCGGTAGGCGGAGACCAGTGCGTCCTGGACGGCGTCAGCGGCCTCCTCGCGGTCTCCCAGCGTCCTCAGGGCGACTGCCCAGAGCCGGTCGCGATGACGCCGCACGATCTCGCCGAAGGCCTCGTGGTCGCCCGCTACGTGACGGGCGAGGAGGTCCTGATCGCTTGCGTCGCCGTATCCGGTTTCATCGGCCATCGGACCCCCTCCCCTTCGTCGACGAACGTCAGCCGGTGAACTTCACGTCCGTGATGGCTTGCTTGTAGCCGGCGCCGCTGTACTGATCACCGGAGGCGTAGGGCATCGCCGTGATCCAGAGCAGCACGTACTGAGTCTTCGCCTTCTTGCTGACCGTGATCTTCGCGCTGGTGCCGCTCGTCGTGATGGTCCCGATCTTCGTCATCGAATCCACCGACGTCGAGGAACTCATCGAGTCCGTCCCATAGAGGGTGATCGTCGTGTGATCACCGGGGTACCGGAGCCCTATCGAAGCCGCCGTGACGGTCTGCTGCGAACCGAGGTCGTAGACGATGCCGACGCCGGGCTTGAAGGCCGGCTTCATCTCCGGACCGTCCACGAAGCTCTTGCTCCGCCAGTACGTCGAGCTGTCGCCGTCGTACGTCTTGCCCACGTCCCCGGGCGCCTGGGCGTCACCCTTCGCGACGTACTCCTGCGCGCCCTTGATGGCGATCGGCTTGACCGGCTTGGTCTTGTCGGTGTCCTTGCCGTTGCCGTCCGTCGTCTTGGTCTTCTGTGTGTCGTCGGATTTGCCGTGTTCCATCAGAGCGTCCGCGAGCTGCCAGCTACCGAGGCCCAGGGCGGCGATCAGGAGGGCCGACACGGCCCACTTGAGGGCCTTGCCGGTACGGCTCTGCAGCGGGGGCGGCGGGGCCGATACGGGCTGCGTGGCGCCCATGTGGGGCGCGGGGCGGCCGTAGCCCTGCTGGTACGAGGTGCGCTGGTACTCCGGCGGGGCTGTGAACGTGGGCTCCGGCGGGCGGATGCGGGGCATCTCGGCGATCGCCTTCACCAGTTCCTCCGGCGTGGTGCACGGAGTCTCGTGGCGGGAGGCGGTCGCGCCGTCGTTGGCGAGCGCACGCATGGCGAGCTCCGACAGACCCCGGTGGACACCGGCGCGTACCTGGTCGGGGGCGATCAGGCCGACCCCCTTGGGCAGCCCGGACAGACCGTAGGCGTCGTTGTCGTAGGGCCAGCGCTGGGTGAGCGCGGCGTACAGGAGCGCCCCGATCGCCTCCGTGTCGGTGCGCTGTGGGGTCTCCGAGCTGATGCCGCGCAGCGCGGCGTTCACGGCGAGCCCACGGATGCGCCACTGGCCGGTCGAGGTGCGCAGCACGGCGCTGGGCGTCAGCCGCAGATGCGCGAGGCCCTCACGGTGCGCGGCGGCCATGGCCTGGGAGACCTGGCTGACCATCTGGTAGGCCTCGTGCACCTCCAGCGGGCCCGAGGCCAGCAGCGCGGTCAGCTCCGTGGCGTCCGGCAGCCACTCGTGCACCACATAGACGAGGTCGTTCTCCTCGACCGCATCCAGGACCTGGACGAACCGGGGATCACCCAGCAGGGCCGAGGAACGGGCCGCCGCCAGTACGGAGCGGGCCCGTGGATGGTCGGCGGGCAGGAGATGCACGCCGACGGCGCGGCGGAGTTTCTCGTCCACCGCACGCCAACTGCTGAAACCGTCCAGACGGGTGACGCACTCCTCGAGGCGGTAACGCCTGGCGAGTTTGTGTCCGCTGTGCAGTTCGGGCGGTGAGGCCTTTCCGGGACTCTCGGTCCCGCCGCTCCCCTGTGCCTCTTCGCTGTCCGTCTCCCGCTCCCGGTTCTGGGCCACCCCGTCGGACGTGGACTGGTCCGCCTTGGCGGTCAGCGGCTCGTCGCCGCTGTTGTCTGCCACGTCGACGGCAGCCGTGCTCCGTTCCGCCACCGTCGTTCCCGCCTCCCCATTCGTTGCGCGCTGTCCGACGCAGAAACCAATTGTGCCCACAGTCCGGCGCTATGCACGACACACGGCGACGGACGATGGTTGTGCGCGTACCCCCGCCTCAGCGCCCCAGGCGCCCGCGGACCATTCCGACCATTGAGTTGAGTTCTTCGATCCGCATCTTCCGCGCGGCGACGTAGAAGACGCCGAGCAGGGCGATGCCGCCCGCGAGGAGGGCCGCCAGGGAGCCCCCGACGCCCTGTCCGAGGGTATGGCCGATGCCGTAGCAGGCCGCGCCGCTCAGCAGGGCCGCGGGCACCGAGGCGATGCCGAGACGGGCGTACGTCCGCAGGACGCGGGTGCCGTCCAGGTCACCGCCGAGCCGCTTGCGCAGCCTGCTCCAGGCGACACCGACGCCGATCGCGTAGGCGAGACCGTAGGAGGCGGCCATGCCGACCACCGCCCAGCGGGCCGGAAGCACGAAGTAGCACGCGGCGGAGGCCACGGCGTTGACGGCGGCGACGATGACCGTGTTGTAGAAGGGGGTGCGCGTGTCCTCGTACGCGTAGAAGGCACGCAGGACGACGTACTGCACGGAGTACGGGATCAGGCCGAGGCCGAAGGCCATGAGCATGAAGCCCATGTTGGTGGCTTCGCTGGTGCCCGAGGAACCGAAGATCAGGGTGCACATCGGGATGCCGAGCGCGACGAAGCCGAAGGCGATCGGCACGATGGCCACGGCAGTCGTGCGCAGTCCCTGAGAGATGTCGTCACGGACGGCTCCGCTGTCGCCCTCATGGGCCGAACGGGCGATGCGAGGAAGCAGCGCCGCCATCAACGAGACCGTGATGATGGCCTGCGGCAGGCCCCACACGAGCTGGGCGTTGGCGTAGGCGGAGAAGCCGACACCCTTGACCTTGCTGTCATTGGTGGCGGCGGTGGCCAGCTGGGTGACGACGAGGGCGCCGGCCTGGTTCGCGAGGACGAAGAGCACGGTCCACTTGGCGAGCATCGCGGCCTTGCCGAGGCCGTGGCCCTTCCAGTCGAAGCGCAGCCGCATCCGGAATCCGGTCTCGCGCAGATACGGAATCATCGCGAGGGCCTGCACGACGAGGCCGAGGAGGACGCCGACGCCGAGGAGCCGCTGCCCGTCCGGCGGGATGTTCGTGACCTCCATGCCGGAGTTCGCCGCGGTGCCGTACACCCAGATGAACATGCCGAGCGTCACGATGATGACGATGTTGTTCAGGACCGGGGTCCACATCATCGCGCCGAATTTCCCGCGGGCGTTGAGGATCTGGCCCATCACCACGTGGATGCCCATGAAGAAGATCGTGGGCAGGAAGTAGCGGGTGAAGGTGACGGCGACCTCATTGGCCGCGGGGTTGTCCGCGACCGACGTCGACAGCATTCGCACGAGCAGCGGGGCGGCGAAGACCGCGAGTGCGGTGAGTACGCCGAGCGCCACCATGACGAGGGTCAGCAGCCGGTTGGCGAAGGCCTCGCCGCCGTCCTCGTCGTCCTTCATGGCCCGTACCAGCTGTGGCACGAAGACCGAGTTGAGGCCACCGCCCACGGTGAGGATGTAGATCATCGTCGGCAGCTGGTACGCGACCTGGAAGGAGTCGCCCAGGAAGCCGATACCCAGGGCCGAGACGATCAGCGCGGAGCGGATGAAGCCGGTGAGCCGGGACACCAGCGTGCCCGCCGCCATCACCGCGCTCGACTTCAGCAGGCCCGACGCGCGTCCGCCGGGCTTCTTCGCGGCGGGCGCCGGTTCGGGCGCGGGGGTCTGCGGGGCGGCCGGAGCCGGCTCGTGGGCCGGCGACGGTACGCCGGGCGCGGCGACGGACGTACGGGTGCCTGCCTGGCCCTGGTCGCGGAAGAGGTGGGCGAAGGCGTCGGGCTCGTGCTGCTGCTCGCCGGCCTGGGTCACGAGGTCGTCCACGCCGACGAACTGCGTCGTGCGGGCGTCCTCGCCGTAGGGCAGGTGCCGCGTCGGGCCCGCGGGCTCCGGCGGGGGCGTCTGGGCCCACACACGGGGGTCGGGGGTGTACTGCGAGGTGGGCGGCTGGGCGTAGAGCGGCTGCTGCGGGTAGTAGGAGCCCGGGGGCGGCGGGGGGTGCGCCGCACGGTCGTAGAGCGCCTCGGACACCGGATCCTGGGCGGCGAGGTCCTGCGCCTGGTACGGGTCCTGGGTATAGGCGTCCTGGAAGTACATGTCCTGGTACTGCCCCTGCGGCTGCTGCGCGGGGTCGGCCGGTGGCCCCTCCGGGTACCCCTCGGGGTAGCCGGCGTTGGCCATGCCCTGGTCCGGGTAGCCGTCCGGGTAGCCCGAGCCGCCCGCGGCCTGGTCCGGGTAGCCCTCGGGGTAGCCCGAGTTGCCCGCGCCCTGGCCGCGGTCACCGTCGTACGGCGCGTTCATGGTTACCCCACCTCATCGTCCCCGGGCCCACCGGCCACGACATCGCTCAACGGTCCACTCTCTCACCCGTGCCGGACGGGTCGGTGCTTTCCGGTGCGGTGTCCGGTGTCGGGTCACTCGGGTGCTCCGGGTCGTCTGCCCCGGACTCCGTCGTGGACTCCCCGTCGGGACCGTCCTTGGAGCGCTCGGTGTCCTCAGTAGTGTCTACGGTGCCCTCGGCGTCCGTGTTCACGCCGTTCAGGGCCTCGGCCCCGCCTTCGGTGTCGGGGGTGTTCTCCTGCTCCTCCGCGGCCTGGCGGACTGCCGCGCGCTTGCGCTGGGTGTACATCCGGAATCCGGCGAGCACGAGCAGCAGGACGCCACCGCCGATCACCAGCATCACCGTGGGAGTGATCTCGGTGACCTTCACTTCGAACTTGACGGGGGGACCGTACGCCTGGCCGTCGTCCGTGAACAACTGCGCGACGACCGTCACCGGACCGTTGGCCTTGGCGGAGGTGGTGAACTTCACCGACTGGCTGTGCTCGCCCGCGACCTGGATCGGCCGCTCGTCGAAGGTGTCGTCGCCGATCTTGAGTCGGGTCGGCTGCTGTGAGGTGAGACGCAGCACCAGGTGGTGGACGCCCTGCACGAGGTTGTTCTGCACCGTCACGGGGATCGTGGCACTGCGGCCCGAGAGCTTCGCGTCGGACTTGTCGATCAGCCTGACGAGACCGGTGAGCTCGTCCAGGTACGACTCGACACCCCCGCGGAAGGTCCCCGCCTGGTCGGCACGGCCGCGCCAGGACGTGGACATCCCTCGGTCTATGGCCCGACCGAAGGGAGTGACCACGCGGGACTTGTCGGTGAGGATGACCTTGAAGTTGTCGAGCGTGCTCTGTGTGCGCTGGATCTCCTCGAAGGCCGACCGCGGCAGCTCCTGCTTGCGCAGCGAGGAGGGGTACGAGGACGCCGAGGGCACCTTCGTCGTGGCGCTCGGGTCCGGCTTGGCCTTGGCGGCCGCGGAGAGGTTCTGGGAGTCGGACCAGTTCCCGTCCTGGAGGGCCCTCACCGCCGTCGCCATGGTCTGGGCCTGGCTCGCGGAGGGCATGCGCTGCGGGGCGACGACGATGCTCCGCTGCTTGCTCGGCTCCTGCAGATCGACCATCAGGCTCTGGGCCAGGAATTCCTGCACGGCGAGCGTCGAGTTGTCGGCCTTCGTCATGTCGCCCTCGAACGCGGTCGACAGCCTGGAGTCCGCGACCACCGCCGTCGTGCCGCCCCCGATGGGGCGGGCGGCGGTGGGCGTGTAGGTCAGCCCGCCGGTCTCGCGCAGGCTGTCGCTGCGGGCGATCACCTTGTCGGCGCCGGCGGAGGTGGCGACCTTGACGATCGACGGATCGACCGCGCCCTCGGCGGGCCAGGCGAAGTCCGTGTTCGGTTTCACATGGAGGATCGTCTGCACCGTGCTGGAGGCCACGTCCGTGGCGTCCTTGAGGTGGCTGAGGGAGCCCGTGACGTCCTTGCCGTTGTGCGCCAGCGACGCGAGGTCGGGGTCGGCGAAGGGGAGAGCGACGACTTCCTTTTCCTTGTCCGCGACGGTCTTCTCGAGCTTGTCGAGCCACGCCTTGGCGACGGCCTGGTTCTTGCCCGCCGTCGTGGTGTCGCCGTTCTTGATCTGGTAGCTGCGCGTCATGGCGTCGACGGAGGCCAGCAGGTCCGGGTCGAGGACCCAGGTGACGTCGAGGTCGCTGCCCAGGGACAGGAGCTGGTCCAGGCGGCCGCCGGGGGAGATCTCCTTGGCCAGGTCGTCGTTCTGGAAGACGGGCGTCTGCTGCGCGTCCGAGCCGGTCTCCGCCCGCAGGTGGACCGTCGAGATCAGCGGCCAGAGATACGTCGTCTTCGTCTTCGTGTCGGCGCCGGCGGGCTGCCAGGGCAGGAACGTCCGCTTGATGCCGAGCACCTGGTCCCACGGCTGCGCGGCGGTCTGGCCGGTGAGGGAGACGCCGAGCTGGTACACCCCGTCGGAGTCGAGGTTCAGGTCCTTGACGGGCACCGAGATGCTGAAGTGCTGCGAGACGCCCGCGGCGAGCTTGGAGAACTTCTCGACGTACTTGCCGCCGACCTCCAGGGGGTCAGGGCCCAGCTGGAACCCGGTGCGCTTCTCCGCGTCGTCGATGGCGACTCGGCCCTGGAGGGTCGGGCCCACCCGCAGGCCCACGTGCGCGCCCGTGACCGTCTGCTTGCCCTTGTTGGTGACCGAACCGGAGACGGTGATCGTGTCGCCCTCCGTGGGCGCGCTGGGGGTCAGCGAGTCGAGGGAGATGTCCACCGTGTCGGATCCGGTGGCGTCGGCCACAGCGGCCGTCTGAGCGGCGTGTGCGGCCAGGGAAGCGGGCAGCTGGAGCACGCCGGCCAGCAGGGGCGCACCGGCCAGTAGTGTGCCGGTGCGCCGCAGCCACCGGCGGGCAGGTGAGGGACTCATCCCCTGGAAGTCTGCCGCCTCGGCCACGCGCTCGCCCGTCCCTCGTCATCGTCAGTGGTCGTCGGAATGTGCGTCCACGCATGGTAACGATGTGCGCTGAGGGTAAGTGCCGCGGACCGCTCCACAAGATCAGTAGACAGGGTCGAGTGTCCTGTATGCGTAAGTATTGATCCCCCCATGAGAAGGGGATGGCTGTGCACGTTTTATGGAGGCGCCCGCGAGTGCCTCGGCCACGTACCCTTTTCTGTTGTGCCGAACGCCAACGAAGACAACCCCAGTGCCCTGAGTCAGGTGCAGCACCGCGCGGTGAGTGAACTGTTGCGGGTGTCCCCTGTCGCCGACGACCTCGCCCGCCGTTTCCAGGAGGCGGGGTTCTCACTCGCCCTGGTCGGTGGCTCGGTCCGGGACGCGCTCCTTGGCCGGCTCGGCAATGATCTGGACTTCACGACCGACGCCCGCCCCGATGACGTACTGAAGATCGTGCGGCCCTGGGCGGACGCCGTCTGGGAGGTCGGGATCGCCTTCGGCACCGTCGGCGCGCAGAAGGACGCCCGCGTGGACGACGTACAGCAGTCCTTCCAGATCGAGATCACGACGTACCGCTCCGAGGCGTACGACCGGACCTCGCGCAAGCCCGAGGTGTCCTACGGCGACTCGATCGAGGAAGACCTCGTGCGCCGTGACTTCACCGTGAACGCGATGGCCGTGGCGCTGCCGGAGAAGGAGTTCATCGATCCGTACGGCGGTCGGGACGACCTGTCCGCGCGGGTCCTGCGCACTCCGGGTACGCCCGAGGAGTCCTTCTCCGACGATCCGCTGCGGATGATGCGGGCCGCGCGGTTCGCGGCGCAGCTCGACTTCGAGGTGGCCCCCGACGTCGTCGCCGCGATGACGGACATGGCCGGGCGCATCGAGATCGTCTCGGCGGAGCGGGTGCGGGACGAGCTGAACAAGCTGATCCTGTCCGCTCACCCGCGCAAGGGTCTGACGCTGCTCGTGGACACCGGCCTCGCCGACCATGTGCTGCCGGAGCTTCCCGCGCTGCGACTGGAGCGTGATGAGCACCACCGGCACAAGGACGTCTACGACCACACGCTGATCGTCCTGGAACAGGCCATGGCGCTCGAGGAAAATGGTCCGGACCTGACGCTCCGGATCGCCGCGCTGCTGCACGACATCGGCAAGCCGAGGACGCGGCGCTTCGAGAAGGACGGGCGGGTCTCCTTCCACCACCACGAGGTGGTGGGCGCGAAGATGACCAAGAAGCGGATGACGGCGCTCAAGTACTCCAACGACCTCGTGAAGGACGTCTCGCGTCTGGTCGAACTTCATCTGCGCTTTCACGGATATGGCACCGGCGAGTGGACGGACTCCGCGGTCCGTCGCTATGTACGTGACGCGGGGCCGCTCCTCGACCGTCTCCACAAGCTGACCCGCTCCGACTGCACTACGCGCAACAAGCGCAAGGCGACGGCGCTCTCTCAGGCGTATGACGGCCTGGAGGAGCGCATCGCCGAGCTCCAGGAGCAGGAGGAGCTGGACTCGATCCGTCCCGACCTCGACGGAAACCAGATCATGGAGATCCTGGGCATCGGCCCTGGCCCGGCGATCGGCCAGGCGTACAAGTTCATGCTGGAGCTGAGGCTGGAGAACGGGCCGATGGAGCACGACGCGGCGGTGACGGCACTCAAGGAGTGGTGGGCCGAGCAGGGCTGAGGCTCACAGAACGGGCCGCGTGGGGTCATGTTTCACGTGAAACATGACCCCGGGGTCTACGCCGGGAACAACAAGGGGCGGTGTTTCACGTGAAACACCGCCCCTTGGCACATCCAGATCCGCGGGCTACTTGTTGGACCCGAGGCACAGCGTGAAGGACTCGCCGGTTTCCTTCCACGTCAGCGTCGCCGTCGTGCCCGTGACGTTCTGGCACGTCAGTGAAGGAAGCGAGGCGCCGTCCGCCTTCTTGAGGACCTTGTGCGTGGCCTTGGAGTCGCTGCAGTCGACCTGGATGACGTCGGGGTCGTTCGCGGTCCCCTTGTTGTACAGGCAGTCGCCCACGGCCAGCTTCTTGGCATCCTCGCTGTCGTTATTGAGCACCAAACCGCCCACGACGACGCTGAGGCCCGCGACGGCAAGGACTATGCGCAGGTACCACTTGACGCCGCGCTTCGGGCGCTGCGGCGGCACCGGAGCGTAGGGAACCGTCCCCTGCTGCGGGAAGCCGGGCTGGCCGGGCTGCTGGGGGTAACCCGGCTGCTGCGGGTAGCCCTGCGGCGGCGGCCCGTACGGAGCCTGGCCCTGGGGCGGCTGTCCGTAGGGCTGGCCCTGAGCGAACGGGTTCTGGCCCTGGGGCGGCGGAGTGGTCACTTAGGGGTCCCCCTAGAACGTAAGTGCGTGGCGTGAATAAGACGCACGTAAGTTATCGGGACCGACTGACAACGCAGTAGCCCAGAGAGGCTCTGTGGCCCTGATGTGACACTTACTGCATCTCAAAGCGGGCCATAGCAACAGCAATTGCTGCGTAGACCGTGGCCAGCGTGACGACGAGGGCAGCTGAGCGGCCGTCAGGAGGCAGCATCAGGGCGGCTACTGCGGCCGCGCCGACGAAGGCGGCGTTGAACAGGACGTCGTAGACGGAGAAGATCCGGCCGCGGTAACCGTCGTCGACCGAGGACTGCACGATCGTGTCGGTGGCGATCTTCGCGCCCTGTGTGGTCAGGCCGAGAACGAAGGCGGCGGCCAGCATGGGCGCAGCCTCGAAAGGGAGGCCGAGCCCCGGTTCCAGGACCGCCGCCGAGGCCGCGCACGCGGCGATCCAGCCGCCGGGGCCCAGTCGTCCCACCGCCCAGGGCGTCACCACGGCCGCGACGAAGAAGCCCGCCCCGGAGATGCCCACCGCCAGGCCCAGCAGGGCGAGCCCGCCGTCGGAGCCGGACGACCAGGCGTACCGGCACAGCATCAGCACCATGACGGTCAGGGCGCCGTAGCAGAAACGCATCAGGGTCATCGACAGGAGCGCCCAGGCCGCCTCCCGCCGCGCGGGCTCGGCGAGATGGCGCACACCGGCCGCGAGGCCGCGCGCGGTGCCGGTGAGCGCCGTACGCAAGCTCGGCTGCACCAACTCCTGGTCGGGGCCGAGAAGTTCCGGTGCGATGCGCAGCGAGGCGAGCGCGGCGCACAGATAGAGGGTCGCGCCGAGGAGGACGACCGCCGCGTCCGAGTCCGAGGCGACCAGTCGTACGACGAACGCGAGACCGCCGCCCGCGGTCGCGGCGAGTGTTCCGGCGGTGGGCGACAGGGCGTTGGCCATGACCAGCCGGTGGGAGTCGACGACTCGGGGCAGGGCGGCCGAGAGGCCCGCGAGGACGAACCGGTTGACCGCGGTGACGCACAGCGCGGAGGCGTAGAAGAGCCAGTCGGGGACATGGCTCAGCATCAGCACGGCCGTCACGCAGGCCAGCGCGGTCCGCAGCAGATTGCCGTACAGGAGGACCTGGCGGCGCCGCCAGCGGTCCAGCAGGACGCCGGCGAAGGGGCCGATCAGGGAGTACGGCAGGAGCAGTACCGCCATCGCGGAGGCGATAGAGGCCGCTGACGTCTGCTTCTCCGGCGAGAAGACGACGTACGTGGCGAGCGCGACCTGGTAGACGCCGTCGGCGCCCTGGGACAGCAACCGGACGCCGAGCAGGCGTCTGAAGCCTTGGAAGCGCAGGAGGACGCGCAGGTCACGCACGACGGCCATGGGGCACAGCCTCACATACGAGGAGGGTCCCCGGGTCAAAGACCCAGGGACCCTCGACGGGCAGGAGCGAAAAGCCCCTCGGCGCTCCGCGCCGTGTCTCGACGGCGCGCGGAGGCCTGTCCTGCTAGCGCTCGACCTCGCCCTTGATGAACTTCTCGACGTTGGCGAAGGCCTCGTCGTCGAAGTACTGGACCGGCGGGGACTTCATGAAGTACGAGGACGCCGACAGGATCGGGCCGCCGATGCCGCGGTCCTTGGCGATCTTCGCGGCGCGCAGGGCGTCGATGATGACACCCGCGGAGTTCGGGGAGTCCCAGACCTCGAGCTTGTACTCCAGGTTCAGCGGGACGTCACCGAAGGCGCGGCCCTCGAGACGGACGTACGCCCACTTGCGGTCGTCGAGCCAGGCCACGTAGTCCGAGGGACCGATGTGGACGTTCTTCTCGCCCATGTCGCGGTCGGGGATCTGCGAGGTGACGGCCTGCGTCTTCGAGATCTTCTTCGACTCGAGGCGGTCGCGCTCCAGCATGTTCTTGAAGTCCATGTTGCCGCCCACGTTGAGCTGCATGGTGCGCTCAAGACGGACACCGCGGTCCTCGAACAGCTTCGCCATCACACGGTGCGTGATGGTGGCGCCGACCTGCGACTTGATGTCGTCGCCGACGATCGGGACGCCCGCCTCGGTGAACTTGTCCGCCCACTCCTTGGTGCCGGCGATGAAGACCGGGAGGGCGTTGACGAAGGCGACCTTGGCGTCGATGGCGCACTGGGCGTAGAACTTCGCCGCGTCCTCGGAACCGACGGGCAGGTAGCAGATGAGGACGTCGACCTGCTTGTCCTTGAGGATCTGGACGACGTCGACCGGCGCCTCGGCGGACTCCTCGATGGTCATGCGGTAGTACTTGCCGAGACCGTCGAGGGTGTGGCCGCGCTGGACCGTGACGCCCTTGTTCGGGACGTCGCAGATCTTGATGGTGTTGTTCTCGCTGGCACCGATGGCGTCGGAGAGGTCGAGGCCGACCTTCTTCGCGTCGACGTCGAAGGCGGCGACGAACTCGACGTCACCGACGTGGTAGTCGCCGAACTGGACGTGCATCAGACCCGGGACCTTGGACGCCGGGTCGGCGTCCTTGTAGTACTCGACGCCCTGCACCAGCGAGGCGGCGCAGTTGCCCACGCCGACGATGGCTACGCGAACCGAACCCATTCCGGTTGCTCCCTGTGTGTACGAGGTGAAGCCCCGACTGGACCTCACGTGGTGGTGTCGTCGGACGGATCCGGCCGGGACTGGTCCCGGTGCCGGGGCAGGCCGCCCGTCTCTCCAGATGTGCTGTTCTGCTGAGCGGAGCCTTCGAAGGCGCCCGGGGAGCTGCCTTCGGGGACACCTCGGGAGGTGCCTTCGGAGGCGGAATCCTTGACGTCCCGTCCTGCTCGCTCGCTCTCGATGAGCTCGTTCAGCCAGCGCACTTCGCGCTCCACGGACTCCATTCCGTGGCGCTGGAGCTCAAGGGTGTAGTCGTCGAGGCGCTCCCTGGTGCGTGCCAGCGAGGCACGCATCTTCTCCAGTCGCTCCTCGAGCCGACTGCGGCGGCCCTCCAGTACGCGCATGCGCACGTCGCGTGACGTCTGCCCGAAGAACGCGAAACGAGCGGCGAAGTGCTCGTCCTCGTACGCGTCGGGCCCCGTCTGCGAGAGCAGCTCCTCGAAGTGCTCTTTACCTTCAGCCGTCAACCGATAGACGATCTTGGCGCGACGCCCAGCGAGCGGGGCGGCGAGGGCGTCCTCGGTGGTGCTCCCCGATTCCTCGATCAACCAGCCGCTCGCGACCAGCGTCTTGAGGCAGGGGTAGAGCGTCCCGTAGCTGAACGCACGGAACACACCCAGTGACGTATTGAGTCGTTTGCGCAGCTCGTAGCCGTGCATCGGGGACTCGCGAAGCAGGCCGAGGACGGCGAACTCGAGGATCCCGGAACGCCGGCTCATGTCGCCTCCTCACTGCCGCGGTCTCCTCGGCACGTTCTTTATGCCGAGCTGATGTATCGACTCGATACATCAGCACGATAGATCGGCCGTCCGTCTGCGACAAGGGGGACCATGGTGAACGGCGTCACATCACCGATTCATACGAAGCAAGTTGCCTGATTTGGGGTGAACTTCAAGATTAGGGGGGTTTTGACGGTGCGTAGTCTGTGCGCCATGCAAAACCACCGGGAACCGAGTGACGCCTGAGGGCGTCCTCGTCCCTGGTGCAGTACGGGTGAATGCGCAAACGACCGCATCCGTACTTCGGGGGGACCGGAAACCAGCTGCCGTTTCCAGGCGCGCACGGGTGCGCCTGCCCGAGGAGTAATCGTTCGATGAGCGAGCACCGTCGCAAACCGTCGCAGCCACAGGGCGGCGGACGTGCCGCGGCCCGACGCGGCCAGACCGGCCCGTCCTCCGGCCGCCGTGCGGCACCGCGAGGCGCCACCGGGTCCCCTTCCGACTCCTATGAGTCGGGAGGTGAGGAGGAGCGCCCGTACACCGGCCGCGCCGAGGCCCGGCGTGCAGCCCAGAGAAGCAGCGGTGGCGGCCGGCGCCGAGGCGCCGACGCCACAGGGCCCGGCGGTCGCCGCGGCGGTCCTGACGGGCCCGGGCGCGCGCGGGCCTCTGGGCCTGTAAAGAAGCGTTTCATCGACTACCCGCGCGCGGGCAAGTCGGGAGCCGGGCGCTGGATGCCCTCCTGGAAGCTGGTGACGGGCACGTTCCTCACCTTCATAGGGGGGCTGCTGGTCGCGGCGGGCATCGGATACGCCATGGTGGGCGTCCCGAACCCGAACGACACGGCCCTGGCCCAGAACAACGTCTTCTACTGGTCCGACAACACTCAGATGGCCGCCACCGGCGGTCAGACGAACCGACAGATCGTGGGGCCGGAGGAGATCCCGAAGGCCATGAAGAACGCGGTGGTCTCCGCCGAGAACGCGACCTTCTACAAGGACCGCGGCGTCGATCCGAAGGGCATCGCGCGTGCCTTCGTCAACATGGCCCGGGGCGGCGAGACACAGGGTGGCTCGACCATCACTCAGCAGTACGTGAAGAACACGTACCTGAGCCAGGACCAGACCATCACGCGCAAGTTCAAAGAGCTCTTCATCTCCATCAAGGTGAACTCGAAGCTGAGCAAGGACCAGATCCTCGCCGGCTACCTCAACACCGCGTACTACGGGCGCAACGCCTACGGGATCCAGGCGGCGGCCCAGGCCTACTACGGTGTGAATGCCAGCAAGCTCAGCACGGAGCAGTGCGTCTTCCTCGCGTCCGTCCTCAAGGGCCCGAACCTGTACAACCCCGACGGGGGTGTCGGGGCGCTGGCCGATACCAACTCCAACACCAAGCGGGTCAAGGAACGGTGGACATGGATCCTGGACCGTGAGGTCACGGTCGGGAACATGACCCAGGCCGATCGGGACAAGATCACCAAGTTCCCCATGCCGAAGAAGCAGACCTCGTCCCTGTCCGGCCAGACCGGTTACCTCGTCGACATCGCCAAGGAGTACGTGGCGAAGAAGGCCGGCATCACGCCGGAGCAGTTGGAGAAGGGCGGCTACCGGATCTACACGACCTTCGACAAGAATAAGGTCACCGAGCTGGAGAAGGCCGTCAAGGCGACGAAGAAGAGCTTCCTCGACACCAAGGCGCGGCCCAAGACCGACAAGGACGTGCAGTTCGGCGCGGCGTCGGTCGATCCGAAGAGCGGCGCGATCGTGGCGCTCTACGGGGGCGACGGCTTCGACAAGGGCCACTACTCCAACAACGCCAATACGACGGGCGTGCCGGTCGGATCGACCTGGAAGCCGATCGTGCTGGCCACCGCGATGCAGTACGGAACGTACAAGACCACTCCACAGGCCCTCTCGCCGATGGCCCGCTACAACGGCGACGACCTTCTGGTGATCAAGGACCAGAACGGCGACCCGATCATGGGTAACGACGGGAAGCCGTTCCGGCAGAAGAACGAGGGCACCAAGGCCTGGGGGATGGTGACGCTCAAGAAGGCCATGGAGCAGTCCATCAACTCCCCGTTCGCGCAGCTGGGCGTCGACGTCGGCCTTTCCAAGACCCGGAAGGTCGCGGAGTCCATGGGCATCCTGCCGGACTCCTTCGACCAGGGAAACCTGAACAACGTCTCCTTCTCCCTCGGTACGTCGACCCCGAGCGCCATTCGCATGGCCGACGCCTACGGCACCTTCGCCGCATCGGGCTCGCACTACGAGCCGTACTCGGTCACCAAGGTGCTCAAGGACGGCAAGCCGCTCGCCCAGTTCAAGCCGCCCGCCGAGCAGACCGCGATGCCCGAGAACGTGGCGAACAACGTCACCGACGTCCTGCAGAACGTGGTCCAGAACGGAACCGGCAAGAAGGTCGCCGACATGGGCTTCCCCGTGGCCGGCAAGACGGGTACGACCGACAAGAACAAGTCGGCGTGGTTCGTCGGCTACACCAGGGAGCTGTCCACGGCCGTCACCCTGTTCAGGTCCGACCCGAAGACGAGCAAGCTGGAATCGATGAACGGCACCGGCGGTGTGGCGTCCGTCCACGGTGGTGACATCCCGGCCCAGGTCTGGAAGGACTACATGGCCGTGGCCCTGAAGAACTCCAAGCACGAGGACTTCCCGCCGGCCGAACCGCTCGGCGAGATCCTGAACGCCAGCCCCAGCCCGAGCCCGACCCCGTCGACCACACCGTCGCCGTCGGCGAGCCCGACGCCGAGTACCTCGCCGAGCCCGTCCCTCAGCAGCTCTCCCACGGCCTCGCCGACCGACACCTGCGGCAACTTCAGCTGGAACTGTGGGAACAACGGTGGGACGGACGCGGGGAGCACCGGCGGTGCGACCGGAACCACGTCACCCACGCCGACAGTGACCAATACCAACGGGAACACCAGAGGTAATGGCAATGGCGGCATCTTCGCCGGACAGAGCGGCGGATAGATAGACGCGTAACCCGAGGAACAGGGGCCGTCAGCTGTGGCTGACGGCCCCTGTTCTCTTACCGTCCCTGCGGCCATTCTCAGACGCGTACGGCAGGATGTGCGCCATGCCCAGTGCAGAGACGACGCGAACGAGCGTGCGCGAGCCGGAGCCGGTGCGGCCGACCAAGGACGATGAGGTCGCCGCGGCCGGAAGTGAGCTGATCGGCGGTCCCATCGGACGGAGAGCGCTGCTGGGGGCGTCCTGGTGGACCCCGGTACGGGTGATCGCGCTGGTCGCGATCGGCATGTTCGCCCTCGGTATGGTGCAGAAAATGCCCTGCTACGACAGCGGCTGGTTCTTCGGGGCCAGCACGCAGTACACGCACGCGTGCTACTCGGACATCCCGCACCTCTACCAGGGACGCGGTTTCGCCGACGGGCTCGTGCCGTACTTCGACAAGCTCCCCGGCGACATGGACTACCTCGAGTACCCGGTCCTGACCGGTCTGTTCATGGAGGTCGCGGCCTGGCTCACGCCGGGCGGCGGCAGCATCCAGCACCAGGAGCAGGTCTACTGGATGGTCAACGCCGGGATGCTCATGGTGTGCGCGGCGGTCATCGCCGTATGCACCGCGCGCACCCACCGCCTGCGCCCCTGGGACGGCCTCCTGGTCGCCCTCGCGCCCGCCTTCGCGCTCACGGCCACCATCAACTGGGACCTCCTCGCGGTGGCCCTGCTGGCCGCAGCGATGCTCATGTGGTCGCGTGGCCGCTCCCTCGCCTTCGGCGTCCTGCTCGGGCTCGCCACGGCCGCCAAGTTCTACCCGTTCCTGCTCATGGGACCGCTGCTCGTGCTGTGCTGGCGGGCGGGCAAGTGGCGGGAGTTCGGGAACGCGCTCATGGGCGCGGTCGGAGCCTGGCTCGTGGTGAACCTTCCCGTGATGTACCTCGCGCCGGAAGGCTGGGCGAAGTTCTACAGCTTCAGCCAGACCAGGGGGATCGACTTCGGTTCGGTCTTTCTGTTCATCTCCACCTGGTGGAAGGTCCCGATCAGCTACCAGACGGCGAACGCGTGGGCGCTGGTCCTGATGGTGCTCGTCTGCGTGGCCATGGCCGCGCTCGCGCTCACCGCCCCGCGCCGCCCCCGTTTCGCCCAGCTGGCCTTCCTGATCGTCGCGGCCTTCATCCTCACCAACAAGGTCTACTCGCCCCAGTACGTGCTGTGGCTGATCCCCCTGGCCGCGCTGGCCCGGCCGAAGTGGCGGGACTTCCTGATCTGGCAGGCGTGCGAGGTCGCGTACTTCCTGGGGATCTGGATGTACCTCGCGTACACGACCAGCGGGGAGGCCCACAAGGGCCTCTCCTCCCACGGGTACCAGTTCGCGATCGCCGCCCACCTTCTGGGCACGCTGTACCTGTGCGCCGTGGTCGTACGCGACATCCTCATGCCGGAGCGGGACGTCGTGCGCAGGGCGGGCGAGGACGATCCCTCGGGAGGCGTCCTGGACGGCGCGGAGGACGTCTTCGTGCTCGGCGCGGCGGCCCATCCACCGCGACACGCGGCGCCATTCGACGGGCCTCAGGTGGAATGGGGCGGCGACGGCGGGGGGCAGACCTCGGAGGACAGTTCGCTCTGAGCGAACTGGACTTGGGCCCGGCTCCGACGGGCAACACGAAAGGCCGTACACGGTATGCGTGTACGGCCTTTCTGCTGTTTCCTCAGGGGCAGAGACAGTGTCCGTGTGCCGGGATCAGCGCTCCACGATGCGGTCGAACTGCGTGGTGGTGTGCCGCAGATGGGCCACCAGCTCGTCGCCGACCTGCGGCTCCGTGGCGTCCGACGGCACGAAGAGGATCGACACCTGCATGTGCGGCGGCTCGGCGAACCAGCGCTGCTTGCCGGCCCAGACGAACGGAGAAAGGTTCCGGTTGACCGTCGCCAGGCCGGCCCGGGCGACGCCCTTGGCGCGCGGCATGACGCCGTGCAGAGCCTTCGGGGCCTCCAGACCCACTCCGTGCGACGTACCGCCCGCCACGACGACCAGCCAGCCGTCAGAGGCCGTCTTCTGCTGCCGGTAGCCGAAGCGGTCGCCCTTGGAGACACGGGTGACGTCCAGGACGGCTCCGCGGTACTCGGTCGCCTCGTGGTCGCCCAGCCACAGCCGGGTGCCGATACGGGCGCGGAAGCGGGTCTGCGGGAACTGCTGCTGCAGCCGCGCGAGCTCATCGGCCTTGAGGTGGCTGACGAACATCGTGTGCAGCGGCAGCCGGGCCGCGCGCAGACGGTCCATCCAGCCGATGACCTCCTCGACGGCGTCCGAGCCGTCGGTGCGGTCCAGCGGCAGGTGGATGGCGAAGCCCTCCAGCCGGACGTTCTCTATGGCGGAGTGCAGATGCGGCAGATCCTGCTCGCTGACACCGTGCCGCTTCATCGAGGACATCACCTCGATGACGACACGGGCGCCCACGAGGCCGTACACGCCGTCGATGGACGACACCGAGCGGATGACACGGTCGGGCAGCGGTACGGGCTCCTCGCCCCGCCTGAACGGCGTCAGGACCAGCAGATCGCCGCCGAACCAGTCCTTGATCCGGGCGGCCTCGTACGTGGTGCCGACGGCCAGGATGTCCGAGCCGAGGCGGGTGGCCTCGTCGGCGAGCCGCTCGTGGCCGAAGCCGTAGCCGTTGCCCTTGCAGACGGGGACGAGCCCCGGAAACTGCTCGGACACCTGCTTGTGGTGTGCCCGCCAGCGCGCGGTGTCGACGTAGAGCGTGAGCGCCATGGCCGGTCCCGGAACCTTTCTCGTGGCTGCGGTGAATCAGAGGTAGGGAAATTGTGGCGGATCCGCCGGACCGACGGGGCCACGCCGGGCCGGATGGGCGGCTCGGCATGTGCTCCGGGCCGGCTCAGCGGCGCGACGTGTACGGGCTCAGCGGCGTGACATGTAGATGTCGAGCGCCTTGTGGAGCAGCTTGTTGAGCGGGAAGTCCCACTCGCCGAGGTACTCGGCGGCCTGCCCGCCCGTGCCCACCTTGAACTGGATCAGACCGAAGAGGTGGTCCGTCTCGTCCAGCGAGTCGGAGATGCCGCGCAGGTCGTAGACGGTCGCACCCAGGGCGTACGAGTCGCGCAGCATCCGCCACTGCATCGCGTTCGAGGGCCGGAACTCACGCCCGATGTTGTCCGATGCGCCGTACGAGTACCAGACGTGCCCACCGACGACCAGCATCGTGGCCGCGGACAGGTTCACGCCGCCGCGCCGGGCGAAGTAGAGCCGCATCCGGTTGGGGTCCTCGGTGTTGAGGGCCGACCACATGCGCTGGAAGTACGACAGCGGGCGCGGCCGGAAGTGGTCGCGGATGGCCGTGATCTCGTACAGCCGCTGCCACTCCTCGAGGTCGTGGTAGCCGCCCTGGACGACCTCGACGCCCTCCTTCTCGGCCTTCTTGATGTTGCGCCGCCACAGCTGGTTGAAGTTCTTGTGGACCTCTTCCAGGGAGCGGTTGGCCAGCGGCACCTGGAAGACGTAGCGGGGCTGTACGTCGCCGAAGCCGGCGCCCCCGTCCTCACCCTGCTGCCAGCCCATGCGGCGCAGCTTGTCGGCGACCTCGAAGGCGCGCGGTTCGATGAAGTCCGCCTCGATGTCGCGCAGGCGCTTCACGTCCGGGTTCTGAATGCCGCCCTTGATGGACGTGGCCTCCCAGCGCCGGATGATCACCGGCGGGCCCATCTTCACGGAGAAGGCGCCCTGCTGCTTGAGGTGCGCGAGCATCGGCTGCAGCCACTCGTCGAGGTTCGGCGCGTACCAGTTGATGACCGGGCCCTCGGGGAGGTAGGCGAGGTAGCGCTTGATCTTGGGCAGCTGGCGGTACAGCACCAGCCCGGCGCCCACCATCTCGCCGGTCCGCTCGTCGAACCAGCCGAGGCTCTCGGAGCGCCACTCCGCCTTGACATCGGCCCATGCCGGAACCTGCATGTGGCTAGCCGCGGGCAGGCTCTGGATGTAGGCCAGATGCTGCTCTCGGCTGATGGTCCTCAGGGTCAGGCTCATTCGGGGCGCTCCTCGGGCTGGTGTGTCCCCATGGGTACAGGGGCTCCGGCTCTCGCGCCGAAGCCTACTGCGCCCTGGGAGCGCCCCGACTGGGCCGTACTGAACCTGCGTCCCGACCGAAGCGTGGTCAGGACGTTCTGAGGTGATGTGTCCGGCTGTATCGGCAGGCGGTGGTGTCTCCGGCCGCCCGGACGAGGTTGTGACCGGCTGCCCGGCCCGCGGAACGACTCCGGCTGCCCGGCCCGCGGAACGGGTCCGGTTGCCTCAGCCGATGATGCCGCCGAAGAGGCCGCCGTGCGCCATGCCGAGGAAGAAGCCGACGGCCGAGGCGCCGAGACCCAGGATCAGGCCGAAGCGTTCCCGGGTCGTCTCCGAGATGAACTGCCCGGAGGCGCCGGTGATGATCCCGATCAGGCCTGCCCACGAGCTGATGAGGTGCAGGCTGTTGAAGGCTGCCGTGATGAGAGCGGTGACTCCGAGGACCAGAGTCACCGCGAGCAGCGTGTCTTGGAGGGGATGGGGCTTGTGGTCCGTCGCGAACAGAGAGCCGGCAACGGTGGGTCGCGTCTGTGCCATAGGGCACCTCCTGCGGAAGGCGGCGCATCGTAGCGCCATACACACCCGATGTGTACAGATTGACGGTGACCCCGGCCGGATTTCAACCGGAAGCGGGTGTGCAGGTACTCTGTACCCTCTGCACCGGTGTCTGCCCAGGCCATGGCCAGGTCACGACAAGGATTCCCCTTCGGTTCACCGATCACTCGGTACATCGACGGAGTCCTCTTGTCAGTGGCGTTGTCAGTGGCGGCGGATACCGTTGCGAACGCATCACAACCCTCCTGCCACGGAACCGCCGTGGCCGTTGAGTCCAAAGGAGGTGGGTTCCACATGCGTCACTACGAGGTGATGGTCATCCTCGACCCCGATCTCGAGGAGCGCGCTGTCTCCCCGCTGATCGAGAACTTCCTCTCCGTCGTCCGTGAGGGCAACGGAAAGGTCGAGAAGGTCGACACCTGGGGCCGTCGTCGTCTCGCGTACGAGATCAAGAAGAAGCCCGAGGGCATCTACTCGGTCATCGACCTGCAGGCCGAGCCTGCGGTCGTCAAGGAGCTCGACCGCCAGATGAACCTGAACGAGTCGGTCCTCCGGACCAAGGTCCTCCGTCCCGAGACCCACTGAGCTCTGCAGCTCAGCTGATCTCGGGCATCGAGTAGCAGCACTAGCAGCCAGCAGCAAACCCGCCGAGAGGTTCCCCCATGGCAGGCGAGACCGTCATCACGGTCGTCGGCAATCTTGTCGACGACCCCGAGCTGCGCTTCACCCCTTCCGGTGCGGCGGTCGCGAAGTTCCGTGTCGCGTCCACCCCCCGCACCTTCGACCGTCAGACCAATGAGTGGAAGGACGGCGAGAGCCTGTTCCTGACCTGCTCGGTCTGGCGTCAGGCGGCGGAGAACGTCGCCGAGTCGCTCCAGCGAGGCATGCGCGTCATCGTGCAGGGCCGGCTGAAGCAGCGGTCCTACGAGGACCGTGAGGGCGTCAAGCGCACGGTCTACGAGCTGGACGTCGAGGAAGTCGGCGCCAGCCTGAAGAGCGCCACGGCCAAGGTCACCAAGACCACCGGCCGAGGTGGCCAGGGCGGTTACGGCGGCGGCGGTGGCGGCGGCCAGCAGGGCGGCGGCTGGGGCGGAGGCTCCGGCGGCGGCCAGCAGGGCGGCGGCGGAGCTCCCGCGGAGGACCCCTGGGCGACCAGCGCTCCTGCCGGTGGCAACCAGAGCGGCGGCGGTGGCGGCTGGGGTGGAAACTCCGGCGGCTCCGGCGGCTCTGGCGGCGGCTACTCGGACGAGCCCCCCTTCTAGGCCCCCGGGCCGAGGGTGGGCCGTACCCCCACTTCTTGATCACACAGGAGATACACCATGGCGAAGCCGCCTGTGCGCAAGCCGAAGAAGAAGGTCTGCGCTTTCTGCAAGGACAAGGTCACGTACGTGGACTACAAGGACACGAACATGCTGCGGAAGTTCATTTCCGACCGCGGCAAGATCCGTGCCCGCCGCGTGACCGGCAACTGCACGCAGCACCAGCGTGACGTCGCCACGGCCGTGAAGAACAGCCGTGAGATGGCGCTGCTGCCCTACACCTCCACCGCGCGATAAGGGAAGGGTGACCGACTAATGAAGATCATCCTCACCCACGAGGTCTCCGGCCTCGGTGCCGCGGGCGACGTCGTCGACGTCAAGGACGGTTACGCTCGCAACTACCTGATCCCGCGGAACTTTGCGATCCGCTGGACCAAGGGTGGCGAGAAGGACGTCGAGCAGATCCGTCGTGCTCGCAAGATCCACGAGATCGCGACCATCGAGCAGGCCAACGAGATCAAGGCCCGCCTCGAAGGCGTGAAGGTCCGTCTGGCCGTCCGCTCCGGCGACGCCGGTCGTCTCTTCGGTTCCGTCACCCCGGCCGACATCGCTTCGGCGATCAAGGCTTCCGGTGGCCCCGAGGTCGACAAGCGCCGCATCGAGCTGGGCTCGCCGATCAAGACCCTGGGCGCTCACGAGACGTCCGTGCGTCTGCACCCCGAGGTTGCCGCCAAGGTCAACATCGAGGTCGTCGCGGCCTGACCGCTGCGCTCGGCATAGCTGAGAGAAGGGCCGTACCCAGCTGGGTACGGCCCTTCTTCGTTCGGCAGGAGCGAGCTGCTCTGTGTTTCACGTGAAACGGGGCTGAGGGCGAGGGCGACAGCGATGGCGTGGGCGACGGCCTGGGCGACGGGCAGGGCGAGGGGCAGGGCCAGGTCGGGGTGGCCGGCCGCACTGGCTGTTTCACGTGAAACGGCCAGTGCACTGGTTCAGCGCGTCGCGCCCGTGACGATCCAGCGTCCCGAGTGGGAGCGCAGCCACAGGGTCAGCATCCTCACCGTCATCATCAGCGTCATCGCTCCCCAGAGCGCGGTGAGCCCGCCCCCGAGCGTGGGCACCAACAGCGCGACGGGAGTGAAGAGCGCCAGGGTGAGCAGCATGGCCCACGCCAGGTAGGGTCCGTCTCCCGCGCCCATCAGGACTCCGTCCAGGACGAAGACGACCCCGCTGATCGGTTGTGAGACGGCCACCAGAACCAGTGCGGGAAGCGCCGTGTTCTGGACGGCCGAGTCGCTGGTGAACAGGGGAAGGAAGATCGGGCGGGCGGCGATCACCAGCAGGCCGAGGACGACACCGGAAGCGATGCCCCACTGGACCATGCGGCGGCAGGCCTCGCGGGCACCCTGAGCGTCGTTCGCACCGAGATAGCGTCCGATGATGGCCTGTCCGGCGATGGCGATCGCGTCGAGCGCGAAGGCGAGCAGACTCCACAGGGACAGGATGATCTGGTGTGCGGCCATGTCGGCGTCCCCGAGCCGTGCGGCGACAGCCGTGGCGATCATGAGGATCGTCCTCAGCGACAGCGTGCGCACCAGCAGGGGCGCACCGGCCTGAGCGCAGGCCCGTATCCCGGCGGCGTCCGGTCGCAGCGAGGCCCCGTGCTTCCGGGCTCCACGGATGACAACGAACAGATACACCGCGGCCATGCCGAACTGGGCGATGACGGTGCCCCAGGCGGATCCGGCGATACCCAGTCCGGCGCCGTAGACGAGGCCCGCGTTGAGCGCGGCGTTGGCGACGAAGCCCCCGACGGCGACATAGAGGGGGGTCTTCGTGTCCTGCAGTCCGCGCAGGACGCCGGTGGACGCGAGCACGATGAGCATCGCGGGGATACCGAGCGAGGAGATGCGCAGATAGGTCGTCGCGTACGGGGCCGCGGTGTGCGAGGCACCGAAGAGTTCCACAAGGGCGGGTGCCGTGGGCAGGACGGTGGCTATGACGACCGCGCCGAGCAGCAGCGCGAGCCAGATGCCGTCCATGCCCTGGCGTATCGCGGCCCGCAGATCACCGGCGCCGACCCGTCGGGCGACGGCGGCGGTGGTGGCGTACGCGAGGAAGACGAAAACACTGACGGCGGTCGTGAGGAGGGCGGAGGCGACACCGAGGCCGGCCAGTTGCGCGGTGCCGAGGTGTCCGACGATGGCGCTGTCGGCCATCACGAAAAGAGGCTCGGCGACGAGTGCGCCGAAGGCCGGAACGGCCAGCGCGACGATCTCTCGGTCGTGCCGGCGGCGGGCGGCCTCGGGTGCCGGGGGAGCCTGTGTCATGGGCACCAATCTAATCTTCCACAGGTAAGAGATGCAACGTGATAGTGACCATTACCTGCGCTCTCGTCGGGCGTGTCGCCGTGTACCGTTTGCAGCGATCTTTGTCCGACCGGGAAAGTTTTTCTTCTGCACAGCCGGTGGATGGTTAACAAGCAGGTCAGGGCGGTTTCTTTCGAGTGGTTGAGGGCTTGTTCACAGGCCTGTCCACCGGGTCGTGCACAGGTTTTGTGGAGTTCTCCACAGCATCCGGGCCGTCGTCCACATGGCCTGTGGATAACCAGATTGGCTGTCGGTGCCCGCGGGCCTACCGTGGTGCGGCGCCCGCTCTCCTTTCTGCCGTCGGAAACCTCGCAAAACCGACACGTCAGAACCGGAGTTGGGCCTCTTAGTTGTCAGTGCCGTGCCGTAGAAATGAGGGGCACGGCTAGGTCCGCTCGGCGGACGGGAGGAGGTGGCTCGGTGAGTATTTCCGAGCCCTTGGACGACCCGTGGGCCGACAGCGGTCCCAGTGATCGTCTGCCCGCTTCCCGCCGAGGCCGCGAGAGTGGCCGGGGCCGCGACGACCAGCACGACCGCGACCGGGACAACGGGCCGTGGGAAGGCGGAGGTTCGTCCTTCGAGCGCGTACCTCCCCAGGACCTCGACGCCGAGCAGTCCGTTCTCGGTGGCATGCTCCTGTCCAAGGACGCCATCGCCGACGTCGTCGAGGTCATCAAGGGCCACGACTTCTACCGGCCCGCGCACGAGACCATCTACACCGCGATCCTCGATCTGTACGCGAAGGGCGAGCCGGCCGACCCGATCACGGTCGCAGCCGAGCTCACCAAGCGGGGTGAGATCACCAAGGTCGGTGGTGCCTCGTATCTGCACACCCTCGTCCAGACGGTCCCCACGGCGGCGAACGCCGAGTACTACGCGGAGATCGTGCATGAGCGCGCGGTCCTGCGCCGCCTGGTCGAGGCCGGCACGCGCATCACACAGATGGGATACGCGGCCGACGGCGACGTGGACGAGATCGTCAACACCGCCCAGGCCGAGATCTACGCGGTCACCGAGCAGCGCACCACCGAGGACTACCTGCCGCTGGGCGACATCATGGAGGGCGCGCTCGACGAGATCGAGGCGATCGGTTCACGGTCGGGGGAGATGACCGGTGTGCCGACCGGCTTCACCGACCTCGACTCGCTCACGAACGGTCTGCACCCGGGCCAGATGATCATCATCGCGGCTCGTCCCGCCATGGGTAAGTCGACGCTGGCGCTGGACTTCGCGCGGGCCTGTTCGATCAAGCACAACATGCCCAGCGTGATCTTCTCGCTCGAAATGGGGCGCAACGAGATCGCGATGCGCCTGCTGTCAGCCGAAGCCCGCGTGGCCCTGCACCACATGCGATCCGGCACGATGACCGACGAGGACTGGACACGGCTCGCGCGCCGGATGCCCGATGTCTCGGCCGCACCGCTCTACATCGACGACTCCCCGAACCTGTCCATGATGGAGATCCGCGCCAAGTGCCGGCGCCTCAAGCAGCGCGCCGATCTGAAGCTCGTCGTCATCGACTATCTGCAACTGATGCAGTCGGGCGGCAAGCGGTCCGAGAGCCGACAGCAGGAGGTCTCCGACATGTCGCGAAACCTGAAGCTGCTGGCCAAGGAGCTGGAGCTGCCGGTGATCGCGCTGTCGCAGCTCAACCGTGGTCCCGAACAGCGGACGGACAAGAAGCCCATGGTCTCCGACCTGCGTGAATCGGGATCGATCGAGCAGGACGCGGACATGGTGATCCTCCTGCACCGCGAGGACGCCTACGAGAAGGAGTCACCGCGCGCGGGCGAGGCGGACATCATCGTCGGCAAGCACCGTAACGGCCCGACGGCCACGATCACCGTGGCCTTCCAGGGTCACTACTCGCGCTTCGTGGACATGGCACAGACCTGATCCACCCTCCTGGGCGCGGTGCGGAAGACATGCGCCCGGTCTTCGGGGAAATGCACTCGACGTGCGGTGCCGGGCCGGGTGGACTGAGGGCATGACGACACCCCAGGAAAAGCTCCTTCCCGGCACGCGCCGGGCTCTGTTGCACCGCATCGCCGCCGCTCAGGCCGAGGGGCGGGCGCCGTCGCTGGTCGCGGCGGTCGTCCGGGGCGGGGAGCCGGTGTGGCACGGGTCGCGCACCTCGGTGGACGGGCACGGCCCGGACGAGAACGTGCAGTACCGGATCGGTTCGATCACCAAGACCTTCACGGCCGTGCTGGTGCTGCGGCTGCGTGACGAGGGACTGCTCGACCTGGGCGACCCGCTGGAGAAGCATCTTCCGGGCACCGGTGCGGGGGAGGCCACCATCGCCCAGCTCCTCGCGCACACCGCCGGGCTGGCGGCCGAGACGCCCGGCCCCTGGTGGGAACGCACACCCGGTTCGCTGCGCCCCGAGCTCTCCGACGTGCTCGGTGAGCAGCCCTTCCTGCATCCGGCCGGGCGGCTGCATCACTACTCGAACCCCGGCTACACCTTGCTGGGCGCACTGATCGAGGAACTCCGGGGAGTTCCCTGGGAAGAGGCACTGCGGCGCGAGGTGCTCGACCCGCTGGGCCTGCACCGCACGAGTGGGCAGCCGCAGGCGCCCCATGCGGGTGGCTGGGCCGTGCATCCGTGGGCGGACGTCATGATGCCGGAGCCCGCCGAGGACCTCGGCCGAATGGCTCCGGCCGGGCAACTGTGGTCCACCACGGGGGACTTGGCGCGCTTCGCCGTCTTCCTGGCCACGGGGCACGCGGCGGTGCTCAGCGCGGAGTCCCTGCGGGAGATGCGTACGCCCGCGGCCCCCTTGGAGGCCGATCAGCTCGCCTCGGGGGACTCCTACGGGCTGGGACTGCAGGTGCTGCATCGGTCGGGCCGCATCCTGGTGGGTCACTCGGGGTCGTTGCCAGGCTTCCTTGCGGCGCTCGCGATCGGTGTGGAGGACGACGTGGCGGCGGTGGTGCTGTCCAACTGCACCTCCGGTCCGCGGGTGCTGACCGTGGCCACCGATCTCGTACGGATCGTCGCCGAGGCCGAGCCACGCATTCCCGAGCCGTGGCGTCCGGCCGCCGAAGTCGATCAGTCCGTCCTGGAGTTGGCCGGCCCCTGGTACTGGGGTACCCAGGCGTGCGCGCTTCGTCTGAGGGCCGACGGCATGGTCGAGCTGGGCCCGCTGGCCGGGGGTGGCCGCGGTTCGCGCTTCCGGACGAACGGTGACGGGACCTGGACGGGACTCGACGGCTACTACATGGGGGAGCCGCTACGGGCCGTACGGCGCCCGGACGGGTCCCTGAGTCACCTCGACCTCGGTTCGTTCGTCTTCACGCGTCAGCCGTACGACGAGGACGCTCCTGTGCCAGGTGGAGTGGACCCCGAGGGCTGGCGAGGGATTCAGTAGCCGCTGTCATGCGGGGGTCTGTTACACGTGAAACAGACCCCCGACGTACACAGGTGGCTCAGAGCGCCAGCTTGAAGCCCACGTGTGAGGCCGTGAAGCCGAGCCGCTCGTAGAAGCGGTGGGCGTCAGTGCGGGTGGCGTCGGAGGTCAGCTCGACCAACTGGCATCCCTGGCGCCGGGATTCCTCGATCGCCCACTCGATGAACCGGGTGCCGAGACCGCTGCCGCGCTCGTCGGAGTGGACGCGCACGCCCTCGATGAGCGCGCGGGTCGAGCCCTTGCGGGACAGCCCGGGAAGGACCGTGAGCTGCAGGGTGCCGACGACGCGTCCCTCGCGCACCGCGACCACCAGGTGCTGATTCGGGTCGGCGCTCAGCCGCTCGAGCGCGGCCAGGTAGGGGGTCAGGTCATCGGGTGACTCCCGCTGGGCACCGAGCGGATCATCGGCGAGCATCGCGACGATGGCGGGGACATCGTCCGAAGCGGCCGGTCGAATCTCAAGATCTCCCATGGCCACAGCGTATCCAGGCACCTGTACGGGCTGTGTGGGCACCCGGCAGGGGGACGGGAGGTCGTCCCTGCCTAGGGCCTGTCCGGCGGATCATGCCGTAGACGCGGGGCTTGGCACGCCCTCCCCCAAGCTCTTCGAGCAGGGGGTGCCCCCAGCGGCGTTGTCGTCGGTTGCCGACGCTCCGCGTCGTCGCCCTCCTCCGCCTTGCAGCTGGACGCACCAAGCCCCGCTCACCGGCGTCGATGAGGTCCCGCCCGTTTCCTGCGACCTGATCCGCCGGACAGGCCCTAGGCGGACACGCTCGCCGACTCCACGACGCGGACCAGTGGGGCCAGTTCGGGGGACTTGGCGGCTTCGTCGAGCGCCTCGCGCAGGGCGGTGTCATTGGTGGGCCGTGCCTCTTCGAGGAGCTTGAGGCCGGCCTCGCTGACATTCGTGTAGATGCCGCGGCGGTCGGTGGGGCACAGATAGCGGGCCAGCAGACCACGGTCCTCGAGCCGGGTGACGAGCCGTGTGGTGGCGCTCTGACTGAGCACGACCGCGTCCGCGACCTGCTTCATCTGCAAGTGACCACCTTCGCCGTCGTGCTGTCGGCTGAGCACGTCGAGCAGGGAGTACTCCCTCACGCTGAGGTCGTGCTTGGTCTGCAGGGCGCGCTCGATGTGGGCCTCGATCCTCCCGTGCAGCAGGGAGAGGGCGCACCACCCCTGAGCAAGGGCGGTGAGCGCGGGGTCCGTGGCTGTCATGGCGTGTTCCTCCGTCCCGGAGCAGCTGACACCAGGGTAGAGCACGAGCGCAATAGTCCGCTCTTGCATTTAGCCCGCGTGTGCAACTATTGTGAACGCACGCAAAGCGCTCCTGCAATCGTTTGGGAAGGTGTCCCCACCATGCCTCTCGCGCTTCTGGCCCTCGCGATCGGGGCCTTCGGAATCGGAACCACCGAGTTCGTGATCATGGGTGTGCTGCCTGAGGTCGCCGGTGACTTCGGTGTCTCCATCCCCACGGCCGGACTGCTCGTGACCGGCTATGCCCTCGGCGTGGTGATCGGCGCCCCGATCATGACCGCGCTCGGCACGAAGGTGTCCCGCAAGCGGATGCTGATGCTGCTGATGGGGTTGTTCGTCGTCGGTAACCTGCTCTCCGCCGTCGCCCCGGCCTTCGGGCTGATGCTGGCGGGCCGAGTCGTCGCCTCTCTCGCCCACGGCGCGTTCTTCGGCATCGGATCGGTCGTCGCCGCCGAGCTTGTCGCGCCGGAGAAGAAGGCCGGCGCGATCGCCATGATGTTCAGCGGTCTCACCATCGCCAATGTGGTCGGTGTCCCCCTGGGTACGTTGATCGGGCAGTCCGCGGGCTGGCGGGTCACCTTCGCCGGGGTCGCCGCGCTCGGAGTGATCGGTCTGCTCGGTATCGCCAAGCTGGTCCCCGAGATGCCGAAGCCCGAGGGTGTGCATCTCCGCCACGAGCTCGCCGCCTTCAAGAACGTCCAGGTCCTGCTGGCCATGGCGATGACCGTGCTCGGCTTCGGAGGTGTCTTCGCGGCCATCACCTACATCGCGCCGATGATGACCCACGTCGCCGGCTTCGCCGACACCTCCGTCACCTGGCTGTTGGTCCTCTTCGGCCTCGGCATGGTCGCCGGAAACCTCATCGGAGGCAGGTTCGCCGACCGCGCCCTGATGCCGATGCTGTACGTGTCTCTGGGCGGCCTCGCCATCGTGCTCGCCCTGTTCACGGTGACCGCGCACAACAAGATCCTCGCGGCCCTCACGATCGCGCTGATCGGCGCCCTCGGGTTCGCGACCGTGCCGCCGCTGCAGAAGCGCGTCCTCGACCAGGCGCACGGTGCCCCCACCCTGGCCTCGGCCGTGAACATTGGTGCCTTCAACCTCGGCAACGCCCTCTCGGCCTGGCTCGGTGGCCTCGTCATCGCAGCCGGCCTCGGTTACACCGCCCCCAACTGGGTCGGCGCGGCGCTCGCCGCGGGAGCTCTGGTTCTCGCGGTCGTCTCGGCAGCCCTGGAGCGCCGAGCCGATGCCGCCGGCTCCGTCGCCGCCGCAAGCGCGCCCATCGAGCAGCGGACCGCCGTCCACCACTGAGTCACCGAGTAGCAGCCGGCCCCTCACGGCTGAACCCACCACCCTGATCGGCCACGCCCGAACAGCACCTCAAGGAGAAAGTCCCCCATGACCAGCACCACCGTCGCCGTTGCTCCGCTGACCATCCAGGACGCCGAGGTTCTCGTCTCCGCGGCCCGCCGTGCCGCCGAGGCCGCCGGAGTCACGGTCAGCGTCACCGTCCTCGACGCGGGCGGCCATCTGCTCGCCTTCCGGCGCGACGACCGTGCCGTACTGATTTCCGGCGAGACCAGCACACGCAAGGCCTACACGGCCCTCCAGTTGGACTCCGCCACCAGGGAACTGGTCGACGCGGTCCAGCCCGGCGGCCTCTTCCACACCCTGCCCACCGCGCTCGACCGTCCGCTCCTGTTCATCGCGGGCGGTGTTCCGGTCCGTCGCGACGGTCGTCTGATCGGGGCGATCGGGGTCGGTGGCGGAGCGCCCGACCAGGACCACGACTTCGCCGTCGCGGCGGTGGAGACGCTTGTCTGACCGCACCCCCGTAGACAAGCGCCGGTCCCCCACAGACGACGGGGACCGGCGCTTCTCTACGCGGTGAATGATTCTCCGGGCGGTGGATGCGACTGCACCCCCCGGCGGCTCTCAGCCCGCCGCCACCGTGAGCGGAGCGAAGCGTCGCATCCAGTCCCCGGGCAACTTCGAGATCCCGTACGTCATCACCGCGTTGAAGCTCGTGGGCTCCAGGCCGTGTTCCTTCGCCCAGGACAGCAGCTCTTCGTGCCGTACGTCGATGTCGGTGCGCAGCGGGCGGTCGGTGTGGGCGGCGAGCGAGGCGATGAGTGCCTTCGCCGTCTCGGTGTCACGGGCGATCAGTGGACCCACCACATGGGTGTCCATGTTGGGCCAGGCCGCCGCGTAGCCGATGATCCGGCCGTTCTCCACGGCGACACGCAACTGGTCGGAGAAGGCGGGCAGCCGCGTGATCACATGGGTGCGGTCGGAACCGAAGACCTCCGCGTCGAGCCGAAGAATCGTGGCGAGATCCTCGGCGGTCGCCGGGCGCGTGGGCACCTTCGGGTCCGGCCCGCCAGGGACGAAGTGTCCACGGATCATCTCGGCGCGGCCCGTGACCTTGAAGCCCAGCTCCTCGTAGAGCGGTCGGCCATAAGGAGTCGCGTGCAGGGTCAGCGGGGTGGTGCCCATCTCTGCCACGACATGGCTCATCAGGCGTCGGCCGACACCCTGGCGGGCATGCCGCTCGGCGACCAGCATCATTCCGATCGCTCCCAGTTCAAGCCTCTCCGGCGTTCCGTACTCGGTCACGACGCAGGCGGTGACGAGACCGCCGTCGGGGTCGTCGATGCCGTAGCCCGTCCCGGCGGTGAGGAGCAGACCCCACTTGTGTTCCTCACGGGGCCACCCCCGGTTCTCTGACAAATCGGCGCAGGCGGTGAGATCGCGAGGCGCCAGTCGGCGGATGGGCAGAAGGGCGAGGGAAGGTGTCGACACGCAGGTCAGGCTGTCTGACATACACCCCTGACGTCCACCTGTTTGCCCAGGGATCTATGCGCTTTTGGCCATGTCGTGCCTCAGGTGCGGGCATGGAGGCAGCGTCGCTTCCCACAGCGCACGGACAGATGTTTCACGTGAAACAGCGAAAGATGCCAGGGCCGCTAACCTCGGCTTCCATGCCACGACTTCATCTCTTCGACCTTGACGGAACGTTGCTGTACGGGAGTTCCGCGCCCCAGGAGATCTCACGGCAGATCGGTCTGGAGGCCGAGACTGTCGCGCTTGACCAAGCGATCTCAGCAGGACGGATCGGTCCGCCGGAGTACGCCGTACAGGTGCACGCCCTGTGGGCGGAACTCAGGGAGGAACATGTGGCGGCGGCCTTCGAGGGCGCGCCGTGGCTGTCCGGCATCGAGGATGTCTGGGCGGAGATCAGAGGCAACGGCGACTACTGCGCCGTAGTCTCCCTCTCGCCCTCGTTCTTCGTCGAGCGACTGACGGCGTGGGGTGCGCATGCGGCATACGGTTCGCGTTTTCCCGCTCTGCCGTTCAGCGAGCCCGTTGATCTCGCGGGCATTCTCAGTGCCGCGGCGAAGGTGCAGATCGCGGACCGGCTCTGTGAAGAGTTCGGGGTGATGCGGGCCGATTGTGTCGCCTATGGCGACTCGCTGTCCGACAAGGACCTGTTCGAGACGGTGCCGGTCTCCGTCGCGGTCAATGCGGATCGGCATCTGGCAGGCCTTGCCACGCACTCCTACGTGGGACGGGACCTGTGGGATGCCTATGAATTGGTCCGGCGCGCCTTGTAATTACGGCAGTTGAGAGTGGGGCGCCGCCTCTTCGGGCGGAAGGAACGGGGTACTTGTTTGTGGGGCGGCTGCCGGTATGGTCGACTCCGGTTCGCGTCCATCGTGATGTACGCACGTCTCGTGGGGCACGAACGCAGGCCAATGCAGCGTAACGGGACGGAGAGATCGAAGACCCGTATTTTCCGTTATGCGGCCGGGCGTTGACTCGGAGTGGGATGCTGCAGTGAGGGTAGTGCGGCCAATGTCACATTCTCGCCTTACTTGTCCGTACAGAGTGGCAATCCGGGTTGAATGTGGCCGCATTGGCCGGTGGGGACTGAACGGGGCAGGAAAGCAAGTCGTCTACGGGGGAAAGTAGGCATCTTCCGACCGCGGAAGTGCGCAGACCGACCGAAAGATGTTCGAGGCGAGGCACACCATGGACGCTCCGACCACCACGTCGGCCGACAACGGCACTTCCGGAGGCAATGGCGGGGGCGGCTGGTTCACGCCGCGCAAGGAACCACTGCCGTCCGACGGGGAGAGGGAGCCCGCCGACGGCCGCCGTCTGGCAGCGATGCGCCCGGTCGGCCGACCCGCCGCGGGTCGGGGAACGACACAGCAGGAACGAATATCCTCCGCCGTGGAAGCAGAGCCGACTTCCCAGCAGGCCGCGCCCACTGAGGCCCCACGCCCCGAGCCGGAGCCCGCCCACACATCCGCTCGGCCGTTGTCAGGTCCGGCCGGGCCCGACCACGGCTCTGCGCAGTCCGATGCCGGCCCGGAGCAGTCCGTGTTCGGGCGGGGGCGGACGGATCCCGGACGTGAGCAGTTCGGCCCCGGCCCCCAGCCGCCGGTACCCGCCCAGGAGCAGCGCCTTGCCGAGCCTCGGGTCCCGGTCCAGGAGCAGCGGTTCCACGAGCCTCCTGCGCCCTTCGACGGGCCTCGGTTGCCTGAACCTCCCGCTCCCTTTGACAGGCCGCGGTCGCCCGAGCCCGCCGAGCCTTTTCAGAAGCCGCGGTCGCCCGAGCCTCCCGTCTCCCGTCAGGCGCCCCCAGTGCCCGAGGCGGGACCGTCCGGCCCGGAGCCGCGGTTGCCCGCCCAGAGGTCCGCCCCCACTCCGCAGCCGTCTCCGGACGCCGTGCTCATCCGCCGGACGATGGCCGAGGTCGGCCCCGTCGCCGACAAGGTCACTTCTTACTTCTACGCACTCCTCTTCGTGCGCCACCCGGATCTACGGCCGCTGTTCCCCGCGGCGATGGACACCCAGCGAGACCGACTGCTCAAGGCGCTGCTGACCGCCGCCGAACACATCGACAACACCCCGGTTCTCGTCGACTACCTGCAGAACCTCGGCCGTGGCCACCGCAAGTACGGCACCCGGCCCGAGCACTACCCGGCCGTCGGTGAGTGCCTCATCGGCTCGCTCAGCCGGTTCGCCTCGGCGATCTGGGACGCCGAGACCGAGGCGGCCTGGGTGCGTGCGTACACGACGATCTCCCAGGTGATGATCGACGCGGCGGCCGCGGACGAGTTGCGCGCCCCGGCCTGGTGGTACGCCGAAGTCGTCGCGCACGACCTCAGGACACCGGACATCGCCGTCATCACGGTCCGCCCCGACCAGCCGTACCCCTTCCTCGCCGGGCAGTACACGAGCCTGGAGACACCGTGGTGGCCGCGTATATGGCGGCACTACTCCTTCGCCTCGGCGCCCCGGTCCGACGGACTGCTGTCGTTCCATGTGAAGGCGGTCCCGGCGGGCTGGGTTTCCAACGCGCTGGTGCACCGTGCCCGTCCCGGCGACATCATCCGGCTCGGCCCTCCGGCCGGATCGATGACCGTCGACCACACCACCGACAGCGGACTGCTCTGCCTCGGCGGCGGCACCGGCATCGCGCCCATCAAAGCGCTGGTCGAGGACGTCGCCGAGCACGGGGAGCGGCGGCCGGTCGAGGTCTTCTACGGTGCCCGCACCGATCACGACCTGTACGACATCGACACGATGCTCCGGCTGCAGCAGAGCCACCCATGGCTTGCCGTACGCCCGGTCGTCGACCAGCGGGCGCATCTCCATCTGCCCGACGCCGTACGCGAGTACGGCCCGTGGAACGAGTACGACGCCTACCTCTCGGGGCCACCCGGCATGATCCGCAGCGGGGTGGACGCTCTGAGAGCAGCGGGCATCCCGTCGGACCGCATACGCCACGACTCGGTCGAGGAACTCGTCGCGGCAGGGGACTGACCGGGCCCATTCGGCAGACGGGGCCACGACCCCGGCCCGAAGAGCCTCAGCCCAGGTCCGGTGCGTGCATCGCCCGTACGCCTTCGATGTTCCCGTCGAGATAGTGCCGCAGGGACAGCGGTACGAGGTGGACGGAGGCGATGCCGACCCGGGTGAACGGCACCCGCACGATCTCGTACTCGCCGCAGGGCTCGTCCACCTCGGGGCCGTGCCGCTGGGACGGATCCATGGACTCCAGACGGCAGACGAAGAAGTGCTGCACTTTCACGCCGGTCGCGCCGCCGTCATCACCGATGTGCTCGACGGTGTCGACGAAGCAGGGCACCACATCGGTGATCTTGGCACCGAGTTCCTCGTGCACCTCACGATGGAGTGCGTCGACGACAGTCGTGTCTTCCGGTTCGACCCCGCCACCCGGTGTCAGCCAGTAGGGATCGACGCCGGGTTTGCTGCGCTTGATCAAGATCAGGTCGTTGCCATCGAGCAGGATGGCGCGGGCGGTGCGCTTGACCACGGGTCGGACGGTCATGGGAGAAATGTGGCCCGGCTGGTTCCACGTGAAACATCGCGGAGCCCCGAGGCGCTCAGGAAGGGCTCAGAAAGCCCCCTGGGAGGCTCAGGGAGCCCGGGGAGGCTCGGGGGGCATCAGGACCAGTCGGCCGCGGCGTGGAGCAGCCAGTCGTGCGCCCGTGCGATGTGCGGCATGGCCAGCGTGCCGGTGCGGACCACCAGGAAGTACGTACGCAGTGGAGGCACCGCCGGGTCGAGAAGCGCGACCACGTCACCCCGTTCCAGGGCTCCGGCGCACAGATACCGGGGCAGCACCGCGAGGCCCGCGCCCGTGGCGGCGCAGGCGAGCACGGCGCGCAGATCGGGGACGACGACGGTGCCCGAAGCGGCCGGGTGGGAGTCGAAGACGGATGCCCAGTAGCGGGCGACGAGCGGCAGCGACTCGTGCACTTCGACCACGGGGAAGTTCTCCAGGGCCGGCGAGCCCTTTCGGCGGAGCTTTCCTGCACCTATACGGGCGGCCCAGCGCGGGGCGGCGACCAGCACGTGCTCCTCGTCGCAGAGCGGAGTCGCGGTGAGCAGGGTGCCACGGGGACGGGCCGTGGTGATGGCCAGATCATGATGTCCGGCGGCGAGCCCTTCCAGTGTCTCCTCGGCGTTGCCGAAGGAGGCGCGCAGCGCGAAACCCTGGCCGTCCTCGCCCGTGAGCTCCGTGAGCGCGGGCAGCGCCCGCTCGGCGGTGAACTCCGGTGGCCCGGCCAGATGCAGGGTGCGCAGTGACGAGTCCTCGTCGAGTCCGATCTCGGCGATCTCCACCAGGGCGTCGAGATGCGGCGCGGCCTTGTGGGCGAGCTCGTCACCGATCGTCGTGGGGGTCACCCCACGGGCCTGGCGAAGAAAGAGCGGCCGTCCCAACTGCCGCTCCAACGTGCGGATCTGTGAGGTGACGGCAGGCTGTGAGAGACCGAGCAGCGCGGCGGCGCGAGTGAAGGAACCGGCCCGGTGCACGGTCACAAATGTGCGCAGCAGGGCCAAATCCATGGTGCCCCTCCCCTCCCAGCACCCCCGACCGAGCCCCAACTATAAATAAGTCGATAGGTCTCTGTCGCTACTGTGATTGGACACTGACACAGAGTCAACTAGCCTTGTTCGCGCGGTTCTTCGCGCACAGAACCGGGACGGTCCGAGCCACGAGGGGGGAGGCTCGGACCGTCCGTTGTATGTAGCGAGGTACTAAGCGGACAGCCTGGATGCATGCCGCAGGATGCTCTCTGGTCGTTCCGGCAGGGGTCACTCCGCGGATTCGTCGAGCGCGCGCAGTATGTCCGCCACCAGGTCCTCGGGGTCCTCGGCGCCGGCCGAGAAACGGATGAAGCCCTCCGGCACCGCGTCGCCGCCCCACCGGCCGCGCCGCTCGGCGGTGGACCGCACGCCGCCGAAACTCGTCGCGTCGTCCACCAGACGCAGCGCCTCGAGGAAACGGTCGGCACGCGCGCGCGTGGGCAGTGTGAAGGACACCACGCATCCGAAGCGCCGCATCTGCTGCGAGGCGATCTTGTGCGAGGGATCGTCGGGCAGTCCCGGATAGCGCAGCCCGGTCACCTCGGGCCGACCGCGCAGCGCCTCGGCGATCACCAGGGCGTTGGCGTTCTGTCGGTCGGCACGCAGCTGGAGCGTGGCGAGGGAGCGATGGGCCAGCCAGGCCTCCATGGGCCCGGGGATCGCTCCGACGATCTTCCGCCAGCGCCGCACGGGCGCCATCAGGTCGGCGTCGAGCGCGGTGACGTATCCAAGGAGGATGTCGCCGTGTCCGGTGAGCATCTTGGTGCCGCTGGCGACCGAGAAGTCGGCACCCAGCTCCAGCGGGCGCTGCCCGAGCGGGGTCGCCAGGGTGTTGTCGACCGCGACGAGGGTGCCCTGCGCGTGGGCCGCCGCGACGAGGCGTCGTACGTCGCAGACGTCGAGCCCCGGGTTCGACGGGGTCTCGATCCACAGCAGCTTCGCGCCGTCGAGCACCTCGAGCTGGGCGTCGCCGCCGGTCGGGGCGGTGCGTACCTCGATGCCGTACGCGGTGAGCTGCTCGCGCACCAGTGGCAGCACCTGGTAGCCGTCGACGGGCAGGACCACCACGTCTCCGGCCTTCAGCTGGGAGAAGAGCACCGCCGAGACGGCGGCCATCCCGGAGGGGAAGGCGAGCGTCGTGACACCGTCCTGCCCGGGTGCCTCCAACTCGCCGATGGCACGCTCCAGGAGCGTCCAGGTCGGGTTCTCGTCACGACCGTAGGTGTACGGACCGGTCGGATCGCCCGGCAGATGGAAGTGCGCGGCGAAGACCGGGCCCGGAAGGGTCGGCTCGTATTTGACGGGGTCGGGCAGCCCCGCCCGTACCGCTCGCGTGCCGTCGCCGCTTCCCGTGACGAAATCCCCTGACGTCATGCTGCCCGTCCCTCCAGTTCTTGCTGTACAGCGGCGAGCAGTCCGGGGCTCGCCGCCTTCACCATCTCAAGACATTCCTCGAAGCCGTCCATGGGTCCGTAATACGGATCGGGAACGTCCAGGTCGTCGCCCGCGTCGGGGTCGTACGACCGCAGCAGCCGGACCTTCGCCGCGTCCTCGGGAGTGGGCGCGAGCCGGCGCAGGGCCTTGAGGTGGCCGGAGTCGAGGGCGATCACAAGGTCGAGGTGGGAGAACCACGAGGCGTGGAACTGGCGGGCCGCATGGCCGCTCTCGCAGCCGGCCGCCTCCAGGACGGCGACGGTGCGTGAGTCCGCACCGTCGCCCTCGTGCCAGCCGCCCGTGCCCGCGCTGTCGACCTCTACCAGGCCGTCGAGTCCGGCCTCTTCTATGCGGGCACGGAAGACGGACTCGGCCATCGGCGAGCGGCAGATGTTGCCGGTACAGACGAAACAGACGCGATAGGACATCGGACGCTCTCAGTCCTCGCCGTCGGGCAGCACGACATTGAGCGCCCAGGACACGACCGAGATGATCAGGCCGCCCACCACGGCGGTCCAGAAGCCCTCCACATGGAAACTGAGGTCGAGCTTGCCGGCCAGCCACGAGGTGAGCAGCAGCATCAGGGCGTTGACCACGAGGGTGATCAGGCCGAGCGTCAGAATGAAGAGCGGGAAGGTCAGCACCTTCACCACCGGCTTGACCAGGAAGTTCACCAGACCGAAGACCAGGGCGACCACCAGCAGCGTGCCGACCTTCTTGCCGGTGCTGGTCCCTGTCAGGGTGATCTTGTCGAGCAGCCACACCGCGACGGCCAGGGCCCCCGCGTTGGCGATCGTCTTGACTACGAAATTCTTCATGTGTCTGATCGTGGCAGAAGAGATCGACTGGCGAGCAAGGCTGTGGACACAGCTTTCGGAGCACGGGAGCGGACGAGGGCGATGAAGGCATTCCGGCTGGACGAACTGGAGGCGGAACGGGCCGCCAACGACGGTGCTTACCTGCAGTTTCTGCGCGAACGGAACATGTCGGTCGGCCTGTACGCGCTCGACGCGGGTGCGCCCGACCCGCAGAAGCCGCACCAGCAGGACGAGGTGTACTTCGTCGTGAGTGGCCGCGCTTCGATCACGGTCGGCCTGGAGACCACCCAGGTCGCGCGTGGCAGCGTCGTCTACGTACCCGCGGGGGTCGCCCACAAGTTCCACCACATCACCGAGGACCTGCGGGTTCTGGTGGTGTTCTCTCCGCCCGAGAGCTGACGGGGGCCTCAGGGTTCCCTAGGGGGACGGTCAGGGGAGGACAAGGGGTGCGGGGCCCCCGTCGGCCCCTTCGCGGCCCTAGCATCGAATGCAGGACATCACAGAACCCGGAATCAGAGTCCCGGACTTGGGGCCACGGGCGTAGAGAGGCTAAGGACAAGGGCGATGCGAGAGATCTTCGGCGGGATGCCGTGGTGGGTGAAGTGGATCGCGGTGCCGGTCATCGCTCTGGTCGTGTTCGGCACGGTGATAGTCAGCGTGCTCAGTGTGTTGATCGGCCTGCTTTTCAAGGTCCTGATCTTCGTCGCCCTCGTCGGCGGATTGATCTACGTAGTACGGAAGTTCATGTCGAGTTCGTCGTCACGCAGCGACTGGTGAGACACAACCGGGTGAGTAACGGGTAACGGGCAGGTCAGGAAAGGGAACTCAAGGTTCCCTCGGCCGAGGGAAGTTTCCGGCGAGGCCGTCTGCATGCGGTGATGGGCGGTTACAGTCCGGAACTCGACGCGGGGACGACCCCCGCGAGCAGCGCACAGCCCCCTCCCGTGTTTCCCCGCACGGGCGGTTCCCCTCGCGCTTCGGGAGTGCCCCTTGGCCACGGTTGACACCGCACCCGCACAATCACCCGCCCCACCCCTGCAGCGGTCCAGCGCTTCCGCGGGGACACGTCTTCCGCCCGCCCAACCGCGCACCTCACCTGCCGAGGCGCGCACCCCCCTGGCGGATGCGCGCACTCCTCCCCTGGAAGCCGTGTCGTCGGAGCCGCATCCCACGACGCTGATCGGCTCCGTGCAGCGGGCGATGCGTCTCCTGGAGGCCGTTGCCGCGCGCCAGCACGGCGCCCCGGCGAAGCAGCTCGCCCGGGAGGCCGGGCTCGCGCTGCCGACGGCGTACCACCTGCTGCGGACCCTGGTCCACGAGGGCTATCTGTGCCGTGACAAGGGGCTGTTCTTCCTCGGTGAGGCCGCCGAGCGGTTGGGCAGTAGCGGAGCGCAGCAGAAACGTCGCAGCACGGTGAGCGAGACGCTCGCCCAGTGGCGCGATTCGATCGGTGCGCCCGTGTACTACGCGGTCTACCGTGACGGCGAGATCGAGGTCATGTGCGTCGCCGACACCCCAGGGAATCCGGCGGTGGAGGAGTGGGCGGACTTCCGGGAGACCGGACACGCCCATGCGATCGGCCAGTGTCTGCTGTCCCAGCTCGACGAGAAGGCCCGCCGGGATCATCTCGACCGCTACCCCGTGCAGTCGATCACTCCCTATACGGTGCGTGACAACGTCAGTCTGCTGCGGCGGCTGGAGCGGACGGGGCGGATGGAACCCGTCATCGAGCGCCAGGAGTACGCGCTGGGCACGGTCTGTGCGGCCCTTCCCATCACGGTCGGTACAACTGCCGCCGCAATGGCCTTTTCTCTCCCTCTTCACCAGGCCGATCGACTGCTGCCCGCGGCGCGGCAATTGCAAGGTGAGATCGGCAGGCTACTGGGGACACTCGCGATCTCTATCAGTATCTGAAAACTCACTCCTTGTGATCTCTTGTGCACGTTGAGCAATATTTCAGCAGAGTCAGGGGGATGATTCCTGGCCGGTCGACGGCAAAACGACGGGGTAGGCGATGCGCGAGTCGGTACAGGCAGAGGTCATGATGAGCTTCCTCGTTTCGGAGGAGCTCTCTTTCCGCATTCCGGTGGAGCTGCGATACGAGACCTGTGATCCCTACGCCGTGCGGCTGACCTTCCACTTGCCCGGCGACGCGCCCGTGACCTGGGCGTTCGGGCGGGAGTTGCTGATCGACGGCGTGGGACGGCCGTGCGGTGACGGGGATGTGCACATCGCGCCCGCCGACCCGGAGGCGTTCGGTGAGGTGCTGATCCGGCTCCAGGTGGGTGGCGACCACGCGCTGTTCCGGTCCGGGGCGGCGCCGCTCGTGGCTTTCCTCGACCGCACGGACAAGCTGGTGCCGCTGGGGCAGGAGCGTTCCCTCGCGGACTTCGACGCCCACCTCGACGAGGCGCTGGACCGCATCCTGGCGGAGGAGCAGAGCGCGGGCTGAAGCTCCCAGCACCCCCCAAGTGGAGTGCGCTTCCTCACCGGTGACGCGGGCGTGGGGAGGCTTCAGTGCTTGCGGCGACGGCCCTTCCCGCCGCGTGCCGGCGCCCTGCTCTCGACAGGCTCCGTGGCGGCGGCCGGGACTGCCGGGCGGTCCGCGGAGACCACCAGGGCGGCCAGCAGCGTGGTCACCGGCACCGAGGCGACCAGGCCGATCGAGCCGACCAGGGTGCGCACGATCTCTTCGGCGACCAGTTCGCTGTTGGCGACCGTGCCCACACTGCTCTGCGCGATCGAGAAGAGCAGCAGCAGGGGAAGCGCGGCACCCGCGTACGCCAGGACGAGCGTGTTGACGACCGATGCGATGTGGTCACGGCCGATCCGGATGCCCGCGCGGTACAGATCGCGCCAGCCCATCGTCGGGCTGGCCTCGTGCAGCTCCCAGACCGCCGAGGTCTGCGTCACCGTCACATCGTCGAGCACACCGAGCGAACCGATGATGACGCCCGCGAGCAGCAGACCGCTCATGTCGATGGACGGATACAGGCCGTGGATCAGACCGGTGTTGTCGTCCGTGTTGCCGGTCAGTGCCGCCCAGCCGATGAACTCCGAGCCGAGGATGCCGATCAGCACCAGAGAGAGCAGGGTGCCGAGCACCGCCACCGACGTACGGGCCGAGAGGCCGTGGCACATGTAGAGCGCGATCAGCATGATGGCGCTCGCCCCGACCACGGCCACGACCAGCGGATTCGAGCCCTGCAGGATCGCCGGCAGGATGAAGAAGGTCAGGATCACGAAGCTGATGGCCAGTGCGACCAGCGCCATGACACCGCGCATCCGGCCCACCACCACGACGGCCAGCGCGAAGATCCCGGCGAGCAGCGCCATCGGGAACTTCCGGTTCACATCGGTGACCGAGTACTGCAGATCCCTGGGCGCGGAGGGCTCGTACGCGGCCACGACCTTCTCGCCCTCGTGCAACTGCCGTGACTGGTCAGGCTGGATGATCTCCGTGAACGTACGGCCCTTGTCCTTGCCGGTGTCGATCCGGATCGTCGCCTTTTTGCAGTCGCCCGTCGCCTGTTGCTGCGCGGAGGAGCCCTCGGCGGTGGACGTGTCGCCGGTCGGGGTCTCCCCCGACGCGTTCACGGACTTGCAGCTGACCTTGTCGACCTTGGTGACCGTGGCCTGCTGGGTCTGCCGGTCGAAGCCGACGCCGGTGCGCTCGTGGGAAGGGGCGCCACCGGGCCAGAGCACCGCGAGACCCACGACGACCGCGGCGGCGAAGGGGATCAGAATGGCCGCGATGACCTTGCGCAGATGCTTGGAGACGGGCGTGGCGGGCCCATGGCTGTGACTGTGCGAGTGCCCAGATCCGTGCCCGTCCCCAGACCCGTGCCCGTCCCCACGGCCGTGCCCGTTCCCCGGCCCAGGTCCATTCCCGGACCCAGACCCAGACCCATGTCCGTGTCGGTCCCCGGGGCCGTGCCCGTGTCCCTCACCCGGTCCGTGCCCATGCCCGCCTCCTGGACCGGGGCCGGGGCCACCGCCCGGTCCGTGTCCGCGGCCGTCTCCGGAGCCAGGTCCATAGCCGTCTCCGGGACCGCGTCGGCGCGGCGGCTCGGACGGCGGGAACGGGGGCTGCTGCGTTGTGGTCACCGACCGATCATCGCAAGAACGGCGAGGGCCCTCTGTTCACCGCGCCAGATATGACGCTAGCGTGGAGTCACCTTTGCACACGCGGGAGCTCGGAGCACCGGGCTGAGAGGGCGCTGACCTCCGTCTTAGCGATGTTTCACGTGGAACGAGTGATGTTTCACAAGGGACGTCGGCAGACGGAATCCGCTGCGTCGACCGCCGAACCTGTTACCGGGTAATGCCGGCGTAGGGAGTAGGTCTCATGACCAACAAGGACGTACGCACGCCTGCCTCCAGCCAGACGGGCGGGGCGCCTGCCACGCCTGAGGGCGAACAGCCGCGGGAGGCCGGGAAGTCCATCGGCTGGCACAAGGGATACGTCGGGGGTTCGCGCCCCGATCTGCGGGTGCCGGTCCGTCAAGTGCACCTCACCAACGGGCAGTCCGTCACGCTGTACGACACCTCCGGCCCGTACACCGATCCGGTCGTCGACACCGACGTACGCAGGGGCCTCGCGCCACTGCGCGAGAACTGGATCATCGCCCGCGGTGACACCGAGGAGTACGCGGGCCGTCCCGTCCGTCCCGAGGACGACGGAATCAAGCACACCTCGCCGCGCGGGGGCCTGCGCAACCTCGACGCGGTCTTCCCGGGGCGGCCGCGCCAGCCGCGTCGAGGTCGTCCCGGAGAGGCGGTCACGCAGCTCGCGTACGCCCGGCGGGGCGAGATCACGCCCGAGATGGAGTTCGTGGCGGTCCGCGAGAACGTCGACCCCGAGGTCGTACGCGAGGAGATCGCCGCCGGTCGCGCGGTGCTGCCCGCGAACGTCAACCACCCGGAGATCGAGCCGATGATCATCGGCAAGCGGTTCCTGGTGAAGGTCAACGCCAACATCGGCAACTCCGCCGTCACCTCCTCCATCGAGGAGGAGGTCGAGAAGATGACCTGGGCGACCCGCTGGGGCGCGGACACGGTCATGGATCTGTCCACCGGTCGCAATATCCACACCACGCGGGAATGGGTCCTGCGCAACTCCCCCGTCCCCATCGGCACGGTGCCGCTCTACCAGGCTCTGGAGAAGGTGGACGGCCGCGCCGAGGAGCTGACCTGGGAGATCTACAAGGACACGGTCATCGAGCAGGCCGAGCAGGGCGTGGACTACATGACGGTCCACGCGGGCGTGCGGCTGCCGTACGTGCCGCTCACCGCGAACCGCAAGACCGGCATCGTCTCGCGCGGCGGCTCGATCATGGCGGCCTGGTGCCTCGCGCACCACAAGGAATCGTTCCTCTACGAGAACTTCGAGGAACTCTGCGAGATCCTCGCGGCGTACGACGTCACATACTCGCTCGGTGACGGGCTGCGGCCCGGGTCGATCGCGGACGCCAACGACGCAGCTCAGTTCGCGGAGTTGAGGACGCTCGGGGAACTCAACACGATCGCGAAGCGTTTTCATGTACAGACGATGATCGAGGGCCCGGGACATGTCCCGATGCACAAGATCAAGGAGAACATCGACCTTCAGCAGGAGATCTGTGATGAAGCTCCGTTCTATACGCTCGGCCCACTGACGACGGACGTCGCGCCGGCGTACGACCACATCACCTCCGGCATCGGTGCCGCGATGATCGCCTGGTGGGGCACGGCCATGCTCTGCTATGTCACGCCCAAGGAGCACTTGGGCCTGCCCAATCGTGACGACGTCAAGACCGGCGTCATCACCTACAAGATCGCCGCCCACGCAGCCGACCTCGCCAAGGGGCACCCAGGTGCGCAGGAATGGGACGACGCGCTGTCCGACGCCCGCTTCGAGTTCCGGTGGGAGGATCAGTTCAACCTGGCCCTCGACCCGGACACGGCACGGGAGTTCCACGACGAGACCCTGCCGGCCGAACCCGCCAAGACGGCGCACTTCTGCTCCATGTGCGGCCCGAAGTTCTGCTCGATGAAGATCAGCCAGAGCATCACAGAGCAGTTCGGCGGTACGGCGGCCGCGGGGGCGTCGGCTGAAGAGGTCGCCGAGGGGATGCTGCAGAAGTCGAAGGAGTTCGCGGCCAGCGGGAACCGGGTGTACCTGCCGCTCGCGGACTGAGCCGCACGCACGCACGCGCAGTCGTGCCCGGAGCCGTTCGCGGCGTACATCAGGCGCAACGAACGGCTCCCGGGCCGGGTTCTCTCGGCAGACTGGGCCCATGACATCGACATCCATGAGCAAGGGCGCCAACCTTCCCGTCGCCGCCGGGGCGGTGCGGGCCGTGCTCGGCTGGAGAGGAGGGGCCGGTGCGCCGGACGCGGATGCCTCGGCGCTGCTGCTCGGCCCGGGCGGACGCGTGCGGGACGACGGGGACTTCGTCTTCTACAACCAGCCGCAGCACGCCTCCGGCGCTGTACGACATCTCGGGAAGCAGCGGGACGGCGCTGCCACGACGGATACCGTCGAGGTGGACCTGCGTGCCCTGGAACCGGAGATCGAGCGGGTCGTCCTGTGCGCCTCGGCCGATGGCGGCACCTTCGGCGGGCTGTCCGGACTGACGCTGCGGCTGCTCGATGCCGGGACCCAGCAGGAGATCGCGCGCTTCGAGATGGAGGCCACGACGGAGACTGCGTTCATCGGAGGCGAGCTGTATCTGCGGGGAGGTCAGTGGAAGTTCCGGGCGGTCGGACAGGGCTATGCGTCCGGGCTGGCCGGTCTCGCCACCGACTTCGGTATCAGCGTGGAGTCCGACGGGGCCGGTGCGTCCGGGCCGGAGCCGGCGGTTTCGCCCGGAGGCACACCGGCGGTCTCGCCCGCGCTCCCGCCGACGGGCTCGCGGACGGCCGCTTCCACCGCTGCGGGCGCCCCGTCGGTACCCCCGGTACCTCCGGTACCCCCAGTGTCCCCGGCTTCCTCCCCGCGTCTCAGCAAGGGCGAGGAACGGTTGCCCGTGGACATGCGCAAGCGGCTCTCGTTGCGCAAGGAGCAGGTGGCGGTCAGCCTGCGCAAGCACGGTGCGGAGGGGGCCACGGCGCGCGTCGTGTTGATCCTCGACGCCTCCGGTTCCATGTCGCTCCTGTACTCGAAGGGCGTCGTGGCCGACGTGGTGGAGCGGATGGCCGCGGTGGCGGCGCAGCTGGATGACGACGGGGTGATGCAGGCGTGGACGTTCGCCTCCCATGCCGCCCGACTGCCGGACCTGAGTCTGGGCGAGCTGCCCGAGTGGCTGGAGCTCCATGTCCGGGTCGGTGAGCTGAGCCTGTTCCGGCGGAGCAACAAGCCGCGGAAGGGCCTGCTGCCGGGGCAGGTGGACATGCGGTCGGTCGGTATCCAGAACGAGGAGCAGAAGGCGATCGCCGAGGTGCGTACGTATGTACGAGAGCATCCGGCTGTCGATCCCACGCTGGTGTTGTTCTTCTCCGACGGAGGTGTCTATCGGAACAAGGCGATCGAGCAGGAGCTGAGGGCCGCGGTGGAGGAGCCGATCTTCTGGCAGTTCGTGGGCCTGGGGCGGTCGAACTACGGCGTGCTGGAGCGGTTCGACACGCTGCCAGGTCGGCGCGTCGACAACGTGGGGTTCTTCGCGGTGGACGACATCAGCGGCGTACCGGACCCGGAGTTGTACGACCGGCTGCTCTCCCAGTTCCCGGCCTGGATGACGGCGGCCCGGGGGCTCGGCATCATCTGACGGGGCGCACCGGGACCGTACGAGCGGGACGAGCGGGCGCCGGTGAAGGGGCGGGCAGCGGCAAAAGGGCCCGCGCCGTATCGGCGCAGGCCCCTCGTTCCCGTCACCCCGGTGTCGGCCCGTCGGGTGTCACTCCGGCTGGTGCTCGGGCCCCCCGAAGTCCGGGCTGGTGAAGTCCGGGCTGGTGAAGCTCGGGCGCGGGCCGGCCGCGGGTCCGCCGTCGGGGCTGCTGAACCCCGGCCGGTCGTAGCCGAGGTGCGGCATGCGGCCGGTGGTCGGTGTCGGTGACGGACGGGTCAGTGCCGCCGAGCCCGGATCGGCGAGGGCCTCCCGGAGGAACGGCATGATGCCGCGCTCCAGCAGGGCCTCGCGCCAGGCTTCCCTGGCCCGGGCCACCTCCGCGTTGAGCTCGCCGGGCGCTCCGGCCTGGAGCGAGGACGAGCCGTTGCGCAGAGCGGTGAGCAGCAGCCCGACCGCGGCGACCAGGATCGCGGCCGCCGTGACCGCGCCGAAGACCCACCCGGTGGTCAGCAGGGTCTGGGCGAACGCCAGCTCGGGGGTGAGGACCTTCAGGATGAATCCCACGAGCAGGAAGATCGCCGCGGCTGTTCCGGCGAGGACGGGCGCGAGCACCGCGACGACGGCGATCGCGCCGGCTCCGGCGGTCTCGGTGACCTCGCCCATGGTGGCGGCGAGCCCCATCGCGGTCGCGCCGGGCTCCGCGGAGCCGGCGCCTTCGCTCACGGTTGGGGTGGACGGCGCCGGGCGGCGCAGTTCCTCGCGGACCTTCACGTAGTGCGCGTACTCGGTCGCCGCGGCCGCCGTGATGAGTGCGGTGGCGTTGAGCGCCATGGTGCGCAGCTGTTCGGCATTGAGTCGCTGGCCGACAGCGGCGAGTTCCGGGCGGTGTGGGGCGGAGCGCAGCGCCTCATCGAGGATCCGCTCGTATTCCTGGCGGTCCTCGCTCAGCAGGTGCTGCGGAACGCTGTTCATGTGCATCCCCCGATGCTCCGTAGGGCTGGTGGCTCGCACGCTGACGAGCCGTCGGGCAGAAACGGAGGGGAGCCTGCTACGGATAAGCCGATGGTAGAGCGGTGACGGCACGCCGTGACAGGGGGTTTCCAGAAATTGCCCCCTGGCCAGCGCTGTCCTTCGTGGGGGACGCCTGCCCGAAGAACCCTCAGCTATCCAGGGGCAGTTGCTGGACCAGCAGTTTTCCGGCCATGGTCACTCCGCCGTCCATCGCGATGGCCAGTCCGTCGGCGTAAAGATGCGGTCCCTCGACCACGGGGCCCGCGGCGTCCTCGCCCTCCTCCGAGCCGACCTCGCCCAGGAGGTACGGGATGGGGCTGTGGCCATGGACGACACGGGTGCCACCGTAGGTGTCCAGCAGGGACAGCGCCGCCTCGGCGCCGCCTTCGTCGCGGAAGGCGAAGCGTCTGGTGAACTTCCGGAAGAGGTCCCAGCACTCGTCCGCGTCGTTGCGCGTGAGGGTTTCGCGGATGGTGTCGTTGACCGCCTCGATCGAGTCGCCGTAGTCGAGGTAGGCGGTGGTGTCGGAGTGCACGAGGAGGTGCCCGTCGACCTGCTCCATGGCGTCCAGGCGGGCCATCCACTGCAGGTGGTGGTCCTGGAGGCGGTCCATGTCGGTCTTCTGGCCGCCGTTGAGCAGCCACGCGGCCTGGAAGGTGGCGGTACCCGCGCCGGAGTTGACGGGGGTGTCGCCGAACCGCTTGGCGCCGAGCAGCAGCAGCTCGTGGTTGCCCATGAGCGCCTTGCAGTAGCCGCCGACCGCGGCCGCCTCGGCGGACAGCCGCATCACGAGGTCGATCACGCCGATGCCGTCGGGGCCGCGGTCGGTGAAGTCGCCGAGGAACCACAGGCGCGCGGTCCCGGCGGACCAGTTGCCCGCGGCGTCGAGGAGGCCCTGCTCCTGGAGCGCGGCGACCAGCTGGTCGAGGTAGCCGTGCACGTCGCCCACGACGTACAGCGGACCTGGCCCGTCGGCGGGCTGGGGGGCCGCCACGGCGGCGGGGTCCATGACGACCTGCACCGTGTCGCCCCGGTTGATGACGGGCAGGTCGCGCCGGGTGGGCGTGTAACCCTCGGGCTCCTCGCCGACTCCGGCCGCCTCGCCGGGAGCTGCGCTCGGCGGGTACGGACCGGTCTCGTGGATGTACGCGGGCACCCGGAAGTCGCGCAACGTCTCCGTCCGCACCGCCTCGGGTCCCTGACCGGCCCCCTGAGTCATCGACCCCTCCACCACCATCGCGCCGCATCTGCACCGGATCGGACTGCCTGGTCGCAGCGGCCCGCGGTGTCGTGGGCCCATCATAGGAATGCGGATCGCGCCATGTGATGACCCAGGGGTGGTGAATCGGAGCAGGAGCCCTGTTCGCCACGGTTTTCGCCCGAATTGGGCGGGGCTTTCCCTGGTGGATGCCCCGCCGCCGACATGACGGACGTCAACCTCAGCGTACGCCGGGCCACTCCTCCCCGGGCGACCCGGACTACCCCTTCTCGGGTGACCGGGGTGGGCTGACCGTCGTACGGGGTGGACGCCGCTCGGAGGAGGTGCGCACGATCAGCTCCGTCGGTATGACCTGTTCGACGGGTTGGTCGGTTTCCGCTCCCTCGATGGCGTCGATGAGGAGCTGGACGACGGCGGTGCCGATGCGGCGAGGTTTGAGCGAGAGGGTGGTGATGGGCGGCTCGGTGCTGGCGTAGACGGTGGACTCGCTGCAGCAGACCAGCAGCAGGTCGTCCGGGACGCGCAGTCCGTAGCGCCGGGCCGCGGCCAGTAGATCGGTGCCGTTGGGGTCGAAGAGGCCGTAGACCGCGTCGGGGCGGTCGGGCCGGGCCAGCAGCCGGTCCGCGGCGACGGCGCCCGCACACGGGTCGTGGGCCGGGTAGGCCTCGTACACCGGATCCTGTCCGACCCGCTCGCACCAGTGCAGATACGCGGTGGTGGAGAGGTGGGTATAGGTGTCGGTGGAGGTGCCGGTGAGGAGGCCGATGCGGCGGGCGCCGGCGTCGGCGAGGTGGTCGAGGATGTCCAGGACGGCGGCTTCGTGGTCGTTGTCGACCCAGGCGGTGACGGGCAGGGTGCCGGCGGGGCGGCCGTCGGAGACGACGGGTAAGCCCTGACGGACGAGTTCGCTGACCACGGGGTCCTGGTCGGAGGGGTCGATGACGACGGTTCCGTCGAGGGCGACGTTGGACCAGACGTCGTGGCGTGAGGTGGCGGGGAGGATGACCAGGGCGTAGCCGCGGGCAAGTGCGGCGGAGGTGGCGGCTCTGGCCATCTCGGCGAAGTAGGCGAATTCGGTGAAGGTGAAAGGTTCATCCCCGTAGGTGGTCACGGTCAGGCCGATGAGGCCGGACTTGCCGGTACGGAGGGTGCGGGCGGCGGCCGACGGGCGGTAGCCCAGCCGGTCGGCGACTTCGCGGACGTGGCGTCGGGTGGCGTCCGGGAGCCGGCCCTTGCCGTTGAGGGCGTCGGAGACGGTTGTGATGGAGACGCCTGCGGCCGCGGCGACGTCTCTGATTCCGGCCCGGCCCGGTCGACCGCCTCGGCGGGTAGTCTCCGCCCGGCTCACCTGGTGCTTCCCTGCTGCTGTCATGGCGAGCCGATAGTAGGGCTCATGCGGTGGGGTAGTGCGGACGCATATGCACGCGTTGACAGGCACGTTTCTGCATGATCAACGCGGCTCTACTCCCTTTGAAACCAAGTCAGTTAAACGATCCAATGGCAGTACGTGACGCGTCGGCGCGCATGGGCCTGCCAAGTGGGTCATGTTTCGAAGAGGTCTCAACTCACCTGCACGGGTGATGCGCGCTACGGCGTGAGCCACCAGCGCACAGCCTTGAAGGCAACGCGCCCCCCGATTCGTACGCCTTCGTACGAGGATGACCGCGGAGTCCGCACGGAGAGGGTCGCCGGGGAGTATGACGATGATCACCAGGGTGTACGCGGCGGGTCGTCGGCCCGGGCCAGGGGCGTCGCATGGTTGTCCCCGGCCCATTCGCAGCGGCGCCGAATCCTCATAAGGTGAGAAGCATTGGTAGCCGGTGGTGGTCATGAGCCAGCGGTGGTCGCGAGGAGGACTGCGGTGAGCGAGACGAGCCCCAAGCTGCGTGCCGAGCTGGAGGGTATCCCCACCTACAAGCCGGGCAAGCCCGCCGCGGCCGGCGCGGTGGCGTACAAGCTGTCCTCCAACGAGAACCCCTACCCGCCGCTGCCCGGGGTGATGGAGAGCGTGACCGCCGCGGCCGGTACGTTCAACCGCTACCCGGACATGGCGTGCACCGGACTGATGAGCGAGCTGTCCGACCGCTTCGGGGTCCCCCTCTCGCACCTGGCGACCGGCACCGGTTCGGTCGGGGTGGCCCAGCAGCTGCTGCAGGCGACCAGCGGACCGGGCGACGAGGTGATCTACGCCTGGCGGTCCTTCGAGGCGTACCCGATCATCACGCAGATCAGCGGGGCGACCTCGGTACGGGTGCCGCTGACCTCGGACGAGGTGCACGACCTGGACGCCATGGCCGACGCCATCACCGACAAAACGCGGCTGATTTTCGTCTGCAACCCGAACAACCCGACCGGCACCGTGGTGCGCCGGGCCGAGCTGGAGCGATTCCTCGACCGGGTGCCTGACGATGTCCTGGTGGTCCTGGACGAGGCGTACCGCGAGTTCATCCGCGACATCGAGGTGCCGGACGGCGTTTCGATCTACCGTGACCGTCCCAACGTCTGTGTGCTGCGCACCTTCTCCAAGGCCTACGGGCTCGCGGGCCTGAGGGTCGGTTTCGCGATCGCGCACGAGCCGGTGGCCGCGGCGCTGCGCAAGACGGCGGTGCCCTTCGGGGTGAGCCAGCTCGCGCAGGACGCGGCGGTCGCCTCGCTGCGCGCCGAGGACGAGCTGCTCGGCCGGGTCGGCGCTCTGGTGTGCGAGCGCAACCGCGTGGTCGAGGCGTTGCGCGGTCAGGGCTGGACGGTGCCCGAGACGCAGGCCAACTTCGTGTGGCTCAGGCTGGGGGAGCGCACGCTCGAATTCGCCGCCCACTGCGAGCAGGCCGGGGTCGTCGTGCGGCCCTTCGCCGGGGAAGGGGTGCGCGTGACGATCGGCGAGACCGAGGCGAACGACATCTTCCTCAAGGCGACCGAGGGGTTCCGCAAGGAGCTCTGACGTCACACCTCCGCTGACAACCCCGCTGCTCCGGTGCCTCGCGGCGCCGGAGCAGCGGGGTTGTCGTCGTCGGTCCGGAGGACACCGTGGTGTGGTCCGGAGGGCACCTTGGTGTGTTCGAGACCTTCCGAGGGGTTGACGCAAAGGGGGACCCCCCTTCGAGGGTCGAAAGCCGGTGCGTCATAATTGCTTGTGAATGTGAACGCGTTCACAAGCGTGTCCCGCTTGTCCCGTGATGTATGTAACAAAAGGGGCAAACTGCCGCTGTTAACCACGGCGGCGTAAGGAGACTGACGACGTGGAACTGGCTTTGGCACCGGAGACTCTGGCTCGGTGGCAGTTCGGCATCACCACCGTCTACCACTTCCTCTTCGTCCCTCTGACGATCTCGCTCGCCGCTCTCACGGCGATTCTGGAGACCGCCTGGGTGCGGACGGGCAAGGAGCACTACCTCAGGGCGACCAAGTTCTGGGGAAAGCTGTTCCTGATCAACATCGCCATGGGTGTCGTGACCGGCATCGTGCAGGAGTTCCAGTTCGGCATGAACTGGTCCGACTACTCGCGCTTCGTCGGTGACGTGTTCGGTGCCCCGCTTGCCTTCGAGGCCCTGATCGCCTTCTTCTTCGAGTCCACCTTCATCGGGCTGTGGATCTTCGGCTGGGACAAGCTGCCGAAGAAGGTGCACCTCGCCTGTATCTGGGTGGTCTCCATCGGCACGATCCTGTCGGCCTACTTCATCATGGCGGCCAACTCCTTCATGCAGCATCCGGTCGGCTACCGGCTGGTGAAGAAGGCGGACGGCACGATGCGCGCCGAGCTGACCGACTTCCCCAAGGTGCTCTTCCAGGAGACGGCGCTCGTCAACTTCTGGCATGTGATCAGCGCGTCCATCCTGGTCGGCGGCGCCTTCATGACCGGCATCGCCGTCTTCCACCTGCGCAAGAAGCGGCATGTCCGCACCATGCGGATGTCGCTGCGGCTCGGCCTGGTCACCGCGCTGGTCGGCACGCTCCTCACCGTCGTCAGCGCCGACACCCTCGGCAAGGTGATGTACGAGCAGCAGCCGATGAAGATGTCGGCCGCCGAAGCCCTGTGGGACTCGCAACAGCCCGCTCCCTTCTCGCTCTTCGCGTACGGCGATGTCGCCAAGGGCCACAACACCGTCGCCATCGAGATCCCGGGGATACTCTCCTTCCTCGCCAAGAACGACTTCAACGCCAAGATCCCCGGCATCAACGACATCAACAAGTCCGAACAGGAGAAGTTCGGGCCCGGTGACTACCGGCCCAACATCCCCACCGCCTACTGGGCGTACCGCTGGATGATCGGCTTCGGTGGCGTCTCGATGGCCCTGTGCACCGCCGGCCTCTGGCTGACCAGGCGGAAGTTCTATCTGGCGCCCGAACACCGCACCGGTGACGAGGACGTCCCGAAGCTCATGCTCACCAAGAACATGGAGCTGACGCCGAAGCTCGGCATCTGGTGGTGGCGGCTGTCCCAGTGGACGTTGATCTTCCCGCTCATCGGCATCTCCTGGGGCTGGATCTTCACCGAGACGGGGCGTCAGCCCTGGGTGGTGTACGGCCTGTTGAGGACCAGGGACGCGGTCTCGCCCGGGGTCTCCCAGGCGGAGGTGCTGACCTCGCTGATCGTGTTCACCCTCATCTACGCGATCCTCGCCGTCATCGAGGTGAAGCTGATGCTCAAGTACGTGAAGCAGGGTCCGCCGGAGCTCACCGAGGCCGACCTCAACCCGCCCACCAAGATCGGCGGCGACCCCCATGACGCCGACAAGCCGATGGCCTTCTCCTACTAGGCCCAGGGAGCTGCTGAGTCATGGAACTCCACGACGTCTGGTTCGTCATCATCGCGGTCCTGTGGACCGGCTACTTCTTCCTGGAGGGCTTCGACTTCGGGGTCGGCGTCCTCACCAAGCTGCTGGCCCGCGACCGCACCGAGAAGCGGGTCCTCATCAACACCATCGGACCCGTCTGGGACGGCAACGAGGTGTGGCTGCTCTCGGCGGGCGGCGCGACCTTCGCCGCCTTCCCGGAGTGGTACGCCACGCTCTTCTCCGGCTTCTATCTGCCGCTGCTGCTCATCCTGGTCTGCCTGATCGTGCGTGGAGTCGCCTTCGAGTACCGGGTGAAGCGGCCCGAGGAGAACTGGCAGCGCAACTGGGAGGCGGCGATCTTCTGGACCTCGCTCGTCCCCGCGTTCATGTGGGGCGTGGCCTTCGGCAACATCGTGCACGGAGTGAAGATCGACAAGAACTTCGAGTACGTGGGCAACTTCGGTGACCTGCTCAACCCGTACGCGCTCCTGGGCGGTCTGGTCACGCTGACGCTGTTCACCTTCCATGGGACCGTGTTCGTGGGGCTCAAGACCGTCGGGGACATCCGGGAGCGGGCGCGCAAGCTCTCGCTCGGGGTCGGGCTGGTGGCCGCCGTGGTGGCACTCGTCTTCCTGATCTGGACTCAGGCCGACAACGGCGACGCGAAGTCCCTGGCCGCGTTGATCGTTGCCGTGGTCGCCCTCGTCGCCGCGATCGCGGTGGCCCAGACGGGGCGCGAGGGCTGGGCGTTCGCGCTGTCGGGGCTCACCATCGTGGCGGCCGTCGCGATGCTCTTCCTGACGCTCTTCCCGAACGTCATGCCGTCCTCGCTCAACGCGGACTGGAGCCTGACGGTCAGCAACGCTTCGTCGTCTCCGTACACCCTGAGGATCATGACCTGGTGCGCGGGAATCGCCACACCGATGGTCCTGCTCTACCAGTCGTGGACGTACTGGGTGTTCCGCAAGAGGATCGGTACGCATCACATCGCCGCGGATGTTGCGCACTGAGCCCGGCCTTATGGGCTGAATCCGACCTCATGGACCAAGTCCGACCCAAGGGCATGTTTCACGTGAAACATGCCGGATGAGCCAAGGGTGTGTTTCACGTGAAACCAATCGATCCGCGTCTGCTGCGGTACGCCCGCGCCACTCGCTTCTTCCTCATGGCGGTCGTGGGGCTGGGCGCGGCCGGGGCGGCGCTGGTCATTGCCCAAGCGATGCTCATCGCCGAAGTGATCGTCGGCGCTTTCCAGCACGGTCACTCGGCTTCCGAACTCCGGACACCCCTGGTCCTGCTGGTCGCGGTCGCCATCGGGCGCGCGGTTGTCTCCTGGCTCACCGAACTCGCCGCGCACCGGGCGAGCGCGGCGGTCAAGTCGGAGTTGCGGGGACGGTTGCTGGAGCGGGCCGCCGCGCTCGGCCCCGGGTGGCTGAGCGGGCAGCGGACCGGGTCGCTGGTCGCCCTCGCCACGCGGGGAGTGGACGCGCTCGACGACTACTTCTCGCGCTATCTCCCCCAGTTGGGACTCGCGGTCGTGGTGCCCGTGGCGGTGCTCGCGCGGATCGTCACCGAGGACTGGGTGTCGGCGGCGATCATCGTCGTCACCCTGCCGCTCATCCCCGTCTTCATGGCGCTGATCGGCTGGGCCACCCGGTCCCAGATGGATCGTCAGTGGCGACTGCTGTCCCGGCTCTCGGGGCACTTCCTGGATGTGGTCGCAGGTCTGCCCACGCTCAAGGTCTTCGGGCGGGCCAAGGCGCAGGCCGAGTCGATCCGGCGGATCACCGGCGAGTACCGCCAGGCGACCATGCGGACGCTGCGGATCGCCTTCCTTTCGTCCTTCGCGCTGGAGCTGCTCGCCACGATCTCGGTCGCCCTGGTCGCGGTGACCATCGGGATGCGGCTCGTCCACGGCGACATGGATCTGTACGTCGGGCTCGTCATCCTCGTCCTCGCTCCCGAGGCGTATCTGCCACTGCGGCAGGTGGGGGCGCAGTACCACGCCGCCGCCGAGGGGCTCGCGGCGGCGGAGGAGATCTTCTCGGTGCTGGAGACCCCGGTGCCGGCCACCGGTTCGCTCGTCGCGCCGGAGGGGGAGATCGGCTTCGAAGGAGTGACGGTCCGGTATCCGGGGCGCTCCGGGGACGCGGTCTCCGATGTCTCCTTCGTGGTCGGACCCGGTGAGACGGTGGCCCTCGTCGGACCGAGCGGTGTGGGCAAGTCCACGCTGCTGAACGTGCTGCTGGGGTTCGTGGAGCCCGGCGCGGGGCGGGTACGGATCGGGGGAGTCGATCTCGCCGAGGCCGATGTGGAGGAATGGCGGTCCCGGGTGGCGTGGGTGCCTCAGCGGCCGCACCTCTACGCCGGCTCGATCGCCGAGAACGTACGGCTTGCCCGGCTGGACGCCGATGACGCGGCGGTGCGGCGGGCGCTGGCCGACGCGGGGGCGCTGGAGTTCGTGGACGCCCTGCCCGACGGGGTCGGGACGGTCCTCGGCGAGGACGGCAGCGGACTCTCCGCCGGGCAGCGTCAACGTCTCGCGCTGGCCCGGGCGTTTCTCGCGGACCGGCCCGTGCTGCTGCTCGACGAGCCGACGGCTTCGCTGGACGGGGCGACGGAGGCGGAGGTCGTGGCGGCGGTGCGCAGACTCGCCGTCGGCCGGACGGTGCTGCTGGTGGTGCACCGGCCCGCGCTGCTGGAGGTGGCCGACCGGGTGGTGCGGCTCGAGGCCGCGGCGTCGGTCGTCGCGACCGGTTCCGTCCACGACGAGGGCGCGAAGGAGCTCCCGACGGTCGAGCCGGAGGGCGTAGCCGCGGCAGCTACGGAAGAGGCCCACACGGCCCCTCCGCGACGCGGAGGCGTGCTCGCCCGGGTCCGCGCGACGGCCGGCCCCCGGAGCGGTCGTTTCGCGCTCGCCCTTCTCCTCGGGAGCCTTGCCCTCGGCAGTGCCGTCGGGCTGATGGCCACCTCCGGGTGGCTGATCTCGCGGGCGTCGCAGCAGCCGCCGGTGATGTATCTGATGCTGGCCGTGACCGCCACGCGGGCGTTCGGGATCGGCCGAGCCGTCTTCCGGTACGCGGAGCGGCTCGTGTCGCACGACGCGGTGCTGCGGATGCTGGCCGACACCCGTGTCGCCGTCTACCGACGCCTTGAGCGCCTGGCCCCCGCTGGACTGCGCACGGCCCGGCGGGGCGACCTGTTGTCGCGGCTCGTGGCCGACGTGGACGCCCTGCAGGACTACTGGCTGCGGTGGCTGCTGCCGGCCGGGGCGGCGCTCCTCGTGTCCGCCGCGTCCGTTGGCTTCACCGCCTGGCTGCTCCCCGAGGCCGGGGCCGCCCTCGCCGCCGGGCTGCTGGCGGCCGGGGTCGGTGTCCCGCTTCTGACCGGCGCCGTGGCGCGCCGCGCGGAGCACCGGCTGTCCCCCGCCCGCGGCGCCCTGGCGACCCGGGTGACCGACCTCCTCACCGGGACGGCCGAGTTGACGGTCGCGGGCGCGCTGCCCACCCGTACGGCCGAGGCGCGGCGGGCCGACACCGTGCTGACCCGCATCGCCTCCCGGGCCGCCACCGCGACCGCGCTCGGCGACGGGCTCACCGCGCTGGCGACCGGACTGACCGTCGCGGCGACCGCCCTCGTGGGCGCCCAGGCGGTGGCCGACGGGCGACTGAGCGGCGTGGCGATGGCCGTGGTCGTCCTCACCCCGCTGGCGGCGTTCGAGGCCGTCCTGGGGCTGCCGCTCGCCGTCCAGTACCGGCAGCGGGTGCGCAGGAGCGCGGAGCGTGTGTACGAGGTGCTGGACGCCCCCGATCCCGTACGCGAACCGGAGCTCCCGCAGCCGGCGCCCGCGTCACCGTTCCCACTGCGCGTACAGGGGCTCAGGGCACGCCATGCCGGACAGGACCGGGACGCGCTCGCCGGCCTCGACCTGACCCTCGAACAAGGCCGCAGGGTCGCCGTCGTCGGCCCCTCCGGCTCCGGCAAGACCACGCTCGCACAGGTGCTGCTGCGGTTCCTGGACGCGGAGGCGGGGACGTACACGCTGGGCGGCACGGACGCGTACGGGATGGACGGGGACGACGTGCGCCGACTGGTCGGGCTCTGCGCCCAGGACGCGCACCTCTTCGACAGCACGGTGCGCGAGAACCTCCTGCTGGCCCGGAAGAACGCCACCGAGGCCGAGCTGCGCGACGCGCTCGCGCGGGCCCGGCTCCTGGAGTGGGCGGACGGACTGCCCGACGGGCTCGACACGCTCATCGGCGAGCACGGGGCGCGGCTGTCCGGTGGTCAGCGCCAGCGGCTGGCGCTCGCTCGCGCGCTGCTGGCCGACTTCCCCGTGCTCGTCCTCGACGAGCCCGCGGAACACCTCGACCTGCCGACGGCCGACGCGCTCACCGCGGACCTGCTGGCCGCGACCGAGGGCCGTACGACGCTGCTGATCACGCATCGGCTGGCCGGTCTCGCGGCCGTGGACGAGGTGATCGTGCTGGCGGCGGGACGGGTGGCGCAGCGGGGCGCGTACGCGGAGCTGTCGGTGGTGGAGGGGCCGTTGCGGGAGATGCTGGAGCGGGAGGCGGCAGGGGATCTGCTGGTCGGGGCGGCGGCGCGCTAGCGACTCCCGGGCAAAGATCCGACTTTCCGCCCCAAAGGGGACTAACTACTCTCGAGGCATGTCAGTGGTCCCCGCCTCCCCTCGTCCGGACGGCGGCCCGGACGTGCCGCGGCTGCTGGAGGCGGTGCGGTCGATCGGGTCGGGGCTGGAGCTGCACTCGACGCTGGACCGGATCTGCGAGAAGGCGGCCGAGCTGGCGGACGCGCGCTACGCCGCCATCGGGGTCGTGGCGGAAGACGGTGAGGGACTCGCGGACTTCGTCTTCCACGGCGTCGACGAGGAGACCGCCCGGCGGATCGGGCACCTGCCCGACGGACACAAGGGGCTGCTCGGGGCGCTCATCCACGACCCGGCGCCGGTACGGCTCGCGCGGCTGGAGGAGGACACGCGCGCGTGCGGATTTCCCGAGCACCATCCGGCGATGCGCAGCTTCCTGGGGGTTCCGATCCGGGTGCAGGGGGAGATCTTCGGGAATCTGTACCTGGCCGAGAAACGCGGCGGTGGCCCGTTCACCGACGACGACCTCAACATGGTCCGCGTGCTGGCCGCGGAGGCGGGTATCGCGATCGGCAACGCCCGGCTGTACGAGGCCGCCCAGCAGCGCGAACGGTGGATCGACGGCTCGGTGGCCGTGACCCGGGCACTTCTGTCGGCCGAGGACGCCGAGGACGCGCTCCACGTCGTCGCGGAACAGGCCCGCAGGCTCTCCGGATCGGTGGCCGGGATCGTGCTGCTGCCCGCCGCGGAGGGCGGTCTGGAGATCAGCGCGGTCGCCAAGGACCGCCCGTCCAAGGCGCTGGGAGCCGTCGTCCCGCCGGAGAGCGAACTGGTCGCCGAACTCCTCGACGGAGAGGCCGTGTTCCTCGACGACGCGGCCACCGACCCGCGCATGGTCACCGACTTCGCCCGCGAGTACGGGCCGACGATGATGCTTCCCCTGCAGAGTGACGGTCGTTTCCTGGGAGCCCTCGTCACTCCCCGGGAACGGGACGGGCGACCTTTCACCGAGACCGAGCGCACCCTCGCCGCGCACTTCGCCTCGCAGGCCGCGCTCGCGCTGATGATGGCCGAGGCACAGCGCGACCGGGAGCGGCTCGCGGTCTACGAGGACCGTGACCGGATCGCCCGTGACCTGCACGACCTCGTCATCCAGCGGCTGTTCGCCACCGGGATGATGTTGGAGAGCGCACAGCGGAACTCGGCCGTGCCCGAGGTGCGGGAGGGCGTCGAAAAGGCGGTCGACGAACTCGACGTCACCATCCAGGAGATTCGCACCGCCGTCTTCGCGCTCCAACAGGGACCTGCCGAAGTGCCGTCCGGGCTGCGCACCCGGGTGCTGCGGGAGATCAACATGGCCGCCGTGCCGCTCGGTTTCAAGCCCACGCACCGTTTTGTCGGGCCCGTCGACACGGCGGTCGGTGAACTCACGGGCAAGAACCTCATCGCGGCCCTGCGCGAGGCGCTCTCCAACGCCTTCCGGCACGCCGGGGCCTCCCGCATCGACGTCGTCGTCGACGCGACCGTCGTCCTGCCGGACGGTCGGCAGGGTGTCCGGCTGACCGTCGAGGACAACGGCGTCGGCATCCCCGAGGGCGGCCGGCGCAGCGGCCTGCGCAACCTCGGGCGGCGCGCCGAGTCGCTGGGCGGCGACAGCTGGTACGGACCGGGGTCCGGAGCCGACGGCGGCGGTACGACGGTGGTGTGGCAGGCGCCGCACGTTCCGCAGGCGGAACCGCTTTAGAACCCCGGCCACGGAGCCGGTCTGGAACCCGGGCGCGGAACCGGTTCGGAACCCCGGGCCGCTGCGGAACCGCCGGTCCTGCCCAGCCGCTCCTACCTGCCCAGCCGCTCCTACAGCCGCTCGGCGAGGATCTTCTCGATGACGACCGCCACCCCGTCCTCGTTGTTGGCGACCGTGCGACCGGAGGCCGCGGCGATCACGGCGGGGTGCGCGTTGCCCATCGCGTACGACGTGCCCGCCCAGGTCAGCATCTCGACGTCGTTCGGCATGTCTCCGAAGGCGACGACCTCCTCGGGGGAGATACCGCGCTCGGCGCAGCACAGTTCGAGCGTGCTGGCCTTGGAGACGCCGGGGCCGCTGATCTCCAGCAGGGCGCTGGGGCTGGAGCGGGTGATGGTGGCGCGGTCGCCGACGGCGCGACGGGCCACGGTGAGGAAGGCGTCGGGGTCGAGCTCGTGGTGGAAGGCGAGGATCTTGAGCACCGGTTCACCGGCGCCGGGGGCGTCCGGGGCCAGGAGCCGCTCGGCGGGCGCGAGGTTGTCGGGGATCTCCATGTGCAGCTTGGGGTACGCCGGCTCCTGGTAGAAGCCGTACGTCTGCTCGACGGCGAACACGGTGCCCGGCGCGGCCTCCCGCAGCAGTCGTACGGCGTCGAGCGCGTTCTCCCGCGCCAGCTCCCGGACCTTGACGAACCGGTGGGCGCCGGGGCCGCCGTGCAGGTCGACCACGGCGGCGCCGTTGCCGCAGATCGCCAGGCCGTGGCCGTGGACGTGGTCGCTGACGACGTCCATCCAGCGGGCCGGGCGGCCGGTCACGAAGAAGACCTCGATGCCGGCCTCCTCGGCGGCGGCGAGGGCGGCGACCGTGCGCTCGGATACGGACTTGTCGTCGCGCAGGAGGGTGCCGTCGAGGTCCGTGGCGATCAGGCGCGGCGGAAGGGCGGCTGCCGGGGTCTCTGGCTGTCGGGTCGCTGAGGTCACCGGGCCATTCTCGCGCATATGCCCGCACGGCCGTGCGGGAGCCCGCACAGGTGAGTGGTTACCGCTCTCACCAGTACCGTTACACCCCGTTGTCGCCATCCGCCGTGGATCCGGCCGTCAGGCCAGCTGCGCCGGGGCCTCCATGGCGATGCGCTCGAAGACCTTCTCGTCCGCGGCGAAGTCCGAGTCGGGGATGGGCCAGTGGATCACGATGTCGGTGAAGCCCAGCTCCGCGTGCCGGCCCGCGAAGTCGACGAACGCGTCGAGGGACTCCAGCGGACGGCCACGGTCCGGGGTGAAGCCGGTGAGCAGGATCTTGTCGAGTTCGGACACGTCACGGCCGACCGCGGCGCAGGCGGCGGCCAGCTTCTCCACCTGTCCGTGAATGGCCTGAACCGACTGTTCAGGGGTGCCCGTTTCGTACAACTTGGGGTCGCCGGTCGTCACCCAGGCCTGCCCGTGGCGGGCGGCGAGCTTCATGCCGCGCGGACCGGTGGCGGCCACCGCGAAGGGCAGTCGGGGCCGCTGGACACAGCCCGGGATGTTGCGCGCCTCGTGTGCCGAGTAGAAGTCGCCGTCGTAGGAGACCGAGTCCTCGGTGAGGAGGCGGTCCAGCAGCGGCACGAACTCGCCGAAGCGGTCGGCGCGCTCGCGCGGGGTCCAGGGCTCCTGGCCGCTCTTCAGAAGCGTCGTGGCGTCGAATCCGTTGCCGCCCGCGCCGATGCCCAGGGTGATCCGGCCGTTCGAGATGTCGTCGAGGGAGATCAGTTCCTTGGCGAGGGTCACCGGGTGCCGGAAGTTCGGCGAGGTCACGAGGGTGCCCAGGCGGAGCCGGTCGGTGGCGGCGGCCGCGGCGGTGAGCGTGGGCACGGCACCGAACCAGGGGCCGTCCCGGAAGGTCCGCCACGACAGGTGGTCGTACGTGAACGCGGTGTGGAAGCCGAGCTGCTCCGCACGCTGCCAGGCGGCACGGCCGCCCTCGTGCCAGCGGAGGTACGGCAGGATCACAGTGCTCAGACGCAGACTCATGCATCGAGCGTAAGCGGAGCCGCGGGGTGGTCGTGGCCACCGCGTGATCGCTCCACCGGTGCCCCTCGGCCGGCCGGTCGGCGGACGATCAGTGCGGGCCGGGGAAGCGCAGGTACTTCGGCGGTACGGCCTCGGTGAGCCACACCCCGTTCGCGCTGACCCGGAAGACATGGCCGTCGCGGTGCATGGCGGCGGCGTCCACGCCGAGCACGACGGGCCGGCCGCGGCGGGCGCCGACGCGGGTGGCGGTCTCGCGGTCGGGCGAGAGATGCACGTCGTGCCGGTTCATGGGCCGCAGGCCCTCGGCCCGGATCGCGTCCAGATTGCGGGCCACGGTCCCGTGGTACAGGTACTCCGGCGGGGTCGCCGGGGGCAGTCCGAGGTCGACCTCGACGGAGTGGCCCTGGCTGGCGCGGATGCGGGTGCCCTCCACGGCGAAGCGCCGCTTGTCGTTCGTGGCCACCACATGGTCGAGCTCCTCGCGGGTGATCCGGAAGCCGTGCTCCGCCGCTGCCGCGATCAGCGTGTCGATCTCGACCCAGCCTCCCTCGCCGAGCGTGAGCCCGATCCGCTCGGGCTGATGCCGCAGATGCTTCGAGAGGTACTTCGACACCTTCACGGTGCGTCTTTCATCCATCGGTTCGTTCATCCTGCCAGCGTGCCTGGCGAGAGGCGGATCACGCATTTGATTTTGGTTCGGAGGTTTGATCCACAAGCAAGTCCGGTTATCCACAGGTGAATTGACGAATCTGTGGACAACGCGCAGAAGATTTAGGGCGTTTCGCCAACAGCGTTGTGATTGTTGTAATTTGAGGTGAGATGGTCCAACGTCCTGGCCTGGACCTCCCGTTCGACGGCCGCCACGACGAAGGCCGCCACCTGCCCGGAACCAACCAGGTTCTCCATGGCTCGCATTGTGGCGACCGGGAGCCGAACGGAACGCGTCTCGTCCGTAGGGTCTTGGGACGGCCCCGCCCCAAGACGCTCACGCAGGTGCCGGGTCGCGAACAGCCGCATGGCGCGGGCCAGTTCCGCGTCCACCGTCTGCTGCGCGAGCGGTCGCAACCGGCGTACCAGGGAGGCCGCCTCGGCCGCTTCCGCGTCGCTCGGCGGATGCTCACCGAGATAGCGCGCGAAGACGTGCTCGGTCGTGAACTCCAGGAAACGCGCGGCGATGTGCTCGACCTTGACCCTCAACTCCCGTAGATGGCCCGAGATCGCGGACAGCGGAACGCCCGCCGCGTACAACTCCACCGCCACGGCGAGCTCTTGGGGGCTCGGGACCAGGTACACCTCACCCTCGCCGGGGACGCGCTCCAGCACTCCGAGCTCCACCGCCTCCGCCACCGCCGCGTCGTCCGGACTGCCACCGAACCGCTCGTCCAGCTCGGCCCGCGACATGCGCACGGCCTCCTCGTCGGTCCACGGTCCGTCGACCTCCGCGACCAGCCCGAGGATCCCGCCCAGCCCCCGGCCCGCGTCCCAGGCCTCCAGGAGTTCCTTGATGGAGGCCAGGGTGTAGCCACGGTCCAGGAGGTCGGCGATCTGCCGCAGCCGGGCCAGATGCGCGTCCGCGTACACGTTGGCGCGACCGCGCCGCTCGGGGCGGGGGAGCAGCCCGCGGTCCTGGTAGGCGCGGATCGTCCGGACCGTGGCGCCGCTGTGATGCGACAGATCCTCGATGCGGTACGCGACCCGGACCGGCTCGTCGTTCACGCTGCCTGCCTCCCGACCCCCTGGGTACTACGCGACGGCCCCGCGCGGCGAGCCCTCCTGCGAGGGATGGTACGACCGCCGCGGACAGCGGGACATGGCCGTACCGAGCTCCTCCGGAGTGGGCAACAGGCCCTTGCCTACGACCCTGTTGCGGGCGGCCACGAACCTCACAGCGGTGGCTCCATCCGCGCGATCGCGCGGAGCGCCCTCGGCGCCAGCCGGGACATCAGGCGGCCACCGCGCGCCTCGGGGGTGACGGGCACGACCGCCTGGTTGCGGACGACCGCGCGCAGGATCGCGTCGGCCACCTTCTCCGGCGGGTAGTTGCGCAGCCCGTACAGCCGCGCCGACTTCTTCTGGCGGCGCTTCTCCTCGCTCGCGTCCACCCCGGCGAAGTGCGCGGTCGAGGTGATGTTCGTGTTCACGAAACCCGGGCAGATCGCCGAGACGCCGATGCCCTGCCCGGCCAACTCCGCGCGCAGGCACTCGCTGAGCATCAGCACGGCCGCCTTCGAGGTGCTGTAGGCGGGCAGCGCCTTCGAGGGCAGGTACGCCGCCGCCGACGCGGTGTTGACGATGTGGCCGCCCTGCCCGCGCTCGGCCATCTGCCTGCCGAAGAGCCGGCAGCCGTGGATCACGCCCCACAGGTTGACGTCGAGAACCTTCTTCCAGTCCTCCGGAGTCGTGTCGAAGAAGGACCCGGACAGTCCGATCCCGGCGTTGTTCACCAGCACGTCCACCACGCCGTACTCGCCGGCGACCCTCTCGGCGAGCTTCTCCATGGCCTGCTCGTCGGAGACGTCGACCGTCTCGGCCCACGCTTCGGGGGAGCCGATCAGCCGGGACATCTCCGCCGTACGCGCCGCGCCCTCCGCGTCCCGGTCGACGGCCACCACGCGCGCGCCGGCCTCGGCGAACGCCAGGGCGGTGGCCCGCCCGATGCCGCTGCCCGCGCCGGTGACCAGCACGAGCTGCCCGCCGAACCGGTCGGCGTGCCTGCCCGAGGCGATGATGTCCCGCACCGGCACGCCGTCCTCGTTGGCGTGCACGAAATCCGTGATCCAGGACGCCAGTTGGTCGGGCCGCGTACGCGGGATCCAGTGCTTGTCCGGGAGGGTGCGACGCACCAGCTGCGGGGCCCACTCCTCCAGGTCGTCGTAGAGCCGCTCGGAGAGGAACCCGTCTCCCAGGGGCGTGACGAGCTGCACGGGCGCGTGCGCGTAGGCGTCCGTGCGTGGCCTGCTCAGCCGGGCCCGTACGTTGTCGCGGTACAGCCATGCGCCGTGCGCCGCGTCCGTCGGCAGCGAGGAGGTCGGATAGTCGCCCGCGGGCACCTTCTCGAACCGCCGCAGGATCTTCGGCCACTGCTTGCCGAGGGGGCCGCGCCAGGCGAGCTCCGGCAGCACGGGCGTGTGCAGCAGATACACGTACCAGGACTTGGCGCCCTGGCCGAGGAGCTGACCGACCCGGCGCGGGGTGGGCCGCCGCACACGCCGCTTGATCCAGTGGCCGAAGTGGTCGAGGGACGGCCCGGACATGGAGGTGAAGGAGGCGATCCGGCCCTGGGTGCGCGCGACCGTGACGAACTCCCAGGACTGCACCGAACCCCAGTCGTGCCCCACCAGGTGCACCGGGCGGTCGGGGCTCACCGCGTCGACGACGGCCAGGAAGTCGTCCGTCAGCTTCTCCAGGGTGAACCCGCCCCGCAGTGGCTGCGGGGCCGTCGATCCGCCGTGGCCACGGACGTCGTACAGCACCACGTGGAAACGCTCCGCCAGGCGGGTCGCGACCTCGGACCACACCTCCTTGGAGTCCGGATAGCCGTGCACGAGCACCACCGTGGGCCTCGCCCGATCGCCCAGCTCGGCGACGCACAGCTCGATTCCACCCGTCCGCACCCGGCGCTCGCGCGCGCCCTCGAGAGTCACGAGAGTCACTTCTCCTTCTCTGCCCTTCGCCCAGCGCCGCACAGTACGTGTCCGTAACGTGACACTGGCGAATGTGACAGTTGTTAGAGGCTGCGTCAATAGGCCTGCGCGGCACCTGTGGACAACCGGTCCGATGTGGATAAACCCCCGCCGGTTGTTCGACTTCAGGGGGACCCCTACGGGCCCGTACGACTCGAGGCTGACGCGGATACAGCTCCGTGGGTTGACGACCGCTGTGGTGTGCGCCACTACCTTCGACAACGTGACTGTGATCGCGACCGAAAGCCTGAGCAAGCGGTACCCACGGGTGACCGCTCTTGACCGGCTCTCCGTGGACGTCGGGCCCGGTGTGACCGGACTCGTCGGAGCCAACGGAGCCGGCAAGTCCACACTGATCAAGATCCTGCTGGGTCTCTCCCCCGCCACCGAGGGCCGTGCCGAAGTGCTCGGACTCGATGTCGCCACCCAAGGCGGCGCCATCCGCGAGCGGGTCGGGTACATGCCCGAGCACGACTGCCTGCCCCCCGACGTCTCGGCCACCGAGTTCGTCGTCCACATGGCGCGCATGTCCGGGCTCCCGCCGGCCGCGGCCCGCGAGCGCACCGCGGACACCCTGCGCCACGTCGGACTGTACGAGGAGCGCTACCGCCCCATCGGTGGCTACTCGACGGGCATGAAGCAGCGCGTCAAGCTCGCGCAGGCCCTCGTCCACGACCCCCAGCTGGTCTTCCTCGACGAGCCGACCAACGGCCTCGACCCGGTCGGCCGCGACGAGATGCTCGGCCTGATCCGTCGTATCCACACCGAGTTCGGGATCTCGGTCCTGGTCACCTCGCACCTGCTGGGCGAGCTGGAGCGCACCTGCGACCACGTCGTGGTCGTCGACGGCGGCAAGCTGCTGCGGTCCAGCTCCACCACGGACTTCACCCAGACCACGACGACCCTCGCCATCGAGGTCACCGACACCGACGAGCACCCGGACGGCACCAGCGCGGTCCGCGAGGCGCTCCACGCGCGCGGGGTCGAGACCCACGACGGCAGTGGGCTGCCGGGCGCCGGCCACATCCTGCTGCTGACCGCCGAGGGCGAGGAGACCTACGACCTCGTCCGTGACGTCGTCGCCGACCTCGGCCTCGGCCTGATCCGGATGGAACAGCGCCGCCACCACATCGCGGAGGTCTTCCGCGAGGAACAGACGGACGGGACGGACGTGCAGGGCGTACGGAAGGAGGCAGTGGGCCATGGCAGTTGAGCAGTCCCTCACCCCCCGCGGTGAGCAGACCCGGATCCACGACATCGGCTACCGCCACTACGACGGCCCGCGCCTGGGCCGCGCCTACGCCCGCCGCTCGCTGTACTCGCAGTCCCTGCGCGGCTCCTACGGCCTGGGTCGCTCGGTCAAGTCCAAGGTGCTGCCGATGCTGCTCTTCGTGGTGATGTGCATCCCCGCACTCATCATGGTGGCCGTCGCGGTCGCCACCAAGGCGAAGGCCCTGCCGGTCGACTACACGCGCTACGCGGTCATCATGCAGGCCGTCATCGGCCTGTACGTCGCCTCCCAGGGACCGCAGTCCGTCTCGCGCGACCTGCGCTTCAAGACCGTGCCGCTGTACTTCTCACGCCCCATCGAGACCGTCGACTACGTACGCGCCAAGTACGCGGCGCTGGCCTCGGCGCTGTTCGTCCTGACGGCCGCGCCGCTGATCGTGCTCTACGTAGGGGCGCTTCTGGCGAAGCTCGACTTCGCCGACCAGACGAAGGGTTTCGGACAGGGGCTGGTCTCCGTGGCGCTGCTGTCGCTTCTCTTCGCCGGGATCGGCCTGGTCATCTCGTCGGTCACCCCGCGCCGCGGCTTCGGCATCGCGGCCGTCATCGCGGCGCTGACCATCTCCTACGGAGCCGTGTCGACCGTCCAGGCCATCGCCTTCGAGCAGTCCAGCTCCTCGGCCGTGCCCTGGCTCGGCCTCTTCTCTCCCATCACGCTCATCGACGGGGTGCAGACGGCCTTCCTCGGCGCCACCTCCGCCTTCCCTGGAGGGGAGGGCCCCTCGTCCGGGCAGGGAGTCGTCTACCTCGTCGTCGTCCTGGGGCTCATCGCGGGCTCCTACGGCCTCCTGATGCGCCGCTACCGAAAGGTCGGGCTGTGACCACGCTCAACATCGACCATGTCTCGCGCTGGTTCGGCAACGTGGTGGCGGTCAACGACATCACGATGACGATCGGCCCCGGCGTCACCGGCCTGCTCGGCCCGAACGGCGCCGGGAAGTCCACCCTCATCAACATGATGGGCGGCTTCCTCGCCCCCTCCACCGGCACCGTCACCCTCGACGGCCGACAGGTCTGGCGCAACGAACAGATCTACAAGCACATCGGCATCGTCCCGGAGCGCGAGGCGATGTACGACTTCCTCACGGGCCAGGAATTCGTCGTCGCCAACGCCGAGTTGCATGGCCTCGGAGCGAAGGCCGCCCAGCGGGCGCTCGCCACGGTCGAGATGGAGTACGCGCAGGACCGCAAGATCTCGACGTACTCCAAGGGCATGCGGCAGCGCGTGAAGATGGCCTCCGCGCTCGTCCACGACCCCTCCCTGCTCCTGCTCGACGAGCCCTTCAACGGCATGGACCCGCGCCAGCGCATGCAACTCATGGACCTGCTGCGCCGCATGGGCGACGAGGGCCGCACGGTGCTCTTCTCGTCCCACATCCTCGAAGAGGTCGAACAGCTCGCCGCCCACATCGAGGTGATCGTCGCCGGACGGCACGCGGCCAGCGGCGACTTCCGCCGCATCCGGCGCCTGATGACCGACCGCCCGCACCGCTACCTGGTGCGCTCCAGCGACGACCGGGTACTGGCCGCCGCGCTGATCGCCGATCCGTCGACGTCCGGCATCGAAGTGGACCTGGCCGAGGGCGCGTTGCGCATCCAGGCGGTCGACTTCGGCCGGTTCACGGCGCTGCTGCCGCGCGTCGCGCGCGAGCACGGCATCCGGCTGCTCACGGTCTCGCCGTCCGACGAGTCCCTCGAGTCCGTCTTCTCGTATCTCGTCGCGGCGTAGGAGGCCAAGATGTACGACCCCACAGTCGCCCGGCTCACCTATCGAGCCCTGCTCGGCCGCCGCCGGGCCCTCATCCTCTGTGCGCTGCCCGTCCTGCTCATCGTGATCTCCGCGGCCGTACGCAGCTTCGCCGGAGCCGACGACCAGGTGGCATCGGACCTGCTCGGCGGCTTCGCGCTCGCCACGATGGTGCCGATCATCGGCGTCATCGCCGGCACTGGCGCGATCGGCCCCGAGATCGACGACGGCTCGGTGGTGTATCTGCTGGCCAAGCCCCTGAAGCGGCCGACGATCATCTTCACCAAGCTGATCGTCGCGATCGCCGTCACCATGGCGTTCTCCGCCCTGCCGACGTTCATCGCGGGCATGATCCTGAACGGCAACGGCCAGCAGGTCGCCGTCGCCTACACCGTGGCGGCGCTGGTCGCCTCGATCGCGTACGCCGCGCTGTTCCTGCTGCTCGGGACGGTCACCCGGCACGCGGTGGTGTTCGGGCTCGTCTACGCGCTGGTCTGGGAGGCCCTGTTCGGGTCGCTGGTGTCCGGCGCGCGCACGCTCAGCGTCCAGCAGTGGGCGCTCGCCGTGGGCCACAAGGTCACCGGCGGCGACCTCGTCACCTCGGACGTGGGCCTGCCCACCGCGACGGTGCTCCTGGTCGTGGTCACCGTGCTCGCCACCTGGTACGCCGGGCAGCGGCTGAGGTCGCTGACGCTGGCCGGCGAGGAGTGAGCCGGGGGTTCCACGCGCGTGTGCCGGTTGTCGCCACGCACGCGCGCGTGGCGCCCCCTTTTTTCTTGACAGTGGCTTCACCTCTGTCCCGGCACACTGGGCGGAGGGGACGCGCGGCTAGGAGGAACGGGGATGGCGGAACCGCAAGGTGAGGGACAGAGGGAGACCGAGGACGTCTGGGACGGCCTCGTACTTGACGAGAGTTTCATACGGTCGGCGGAGACGACCGAGCCGTCCGCCCGCGCCCGTATGCTCGCCGCCCGCTGGCGCGAGGGGGGACCCGACCCGCAGCCCTGGCGCTCCGACGAGCCGCCCGCGGGGTGGTTCTTCAGTAAGGCACGTCGGCGCAGGTGGCGCCGCCGGTAATCCTCTTTGGGCCATCGGTAACCCCCTTTGAGGGGCGGCTTTATTCAGTGGCGCCCAAGTCGGCGTACGGGCACAGTAGTTATGTCCACGTCGCCGCATCGAGTCGGCGCCACGTTCTGGGAGAGGAGCGCGACGATGCCCATGAGTAGCAGTCCGTCGAGCTCCCTACAGGGCAGCCCGCGGCAGGCTCAGGAGTAGTTACCCCTCCGTGGAGCCCGCCCGCACGGGGGGCTGCCCGGGGCGGCCGCTTCGAGCGCGCGTACGCCGCGCGGGCCGCCCACCCGGAGGATTGGCCGAGAGGTAAGGCACCGGCTTGCTAAGCCGTGGTCGGGGTCAACCCCGCGCGCGTTCGATCCGCGCATCCTCCGCGAGACGTTGTCACAGGGACTCGGCAGGATTGGCTTGCCTGACAGGGCATACGGCGCCGCAGGCCGTGTCCTGACCCGCTAACCCAGCAACCGCTCCAGCACCACCGCGATGCCGTCCTCCTCGTTCGAGGACGTCACCTCGTCCGCGACAGCCTTGAGCTCGTCGTGGGCGTTCGCCATGGCCACGCTGTGAGCCGCCCAGGCGAACATCGGGATGTCGTTGGGCATGTCACCGAAGGCGATCGTGTCCGCGGCCTTCACACCGAGCCGACGGGCGGCGAGGGACAGCCCCGTGGCCTTGGAGAGGCCGAGGGGGAGGATCTCCACTATCCCCGCGCCCGCCATGGTGACGCCGACCAGGCCGCCCGCGACCTTGGCGGCCACCGCGGCCAGTTCGTCGTCGGAGAGCGTGGGGTGCTGCACGTACACCTTGTTCAGAGGGGCCGACCAGAGGTCCGTCGCGTCCCTGATCGGGACGACCGGGAGCGAGCCGTCCTGCCTGCGGTAGCCGGGGCCGACCAGCACCTCGCCGTCGAGCCCGTCGCGGCTCGCGGCCAGCAGCAGCGGGCCGACCTCCGCCTCGATCTTGGCGAGCGCGAGTCCGGCCAGCTGCCGGTCCAGCGTCACCGAGGTGAGCAGCCGGTGCTCCCCCGCGTCGTACACCTGCGCGCCCTGGCCGCACACCGCGAGACCCTCGTAGCCGAGGTCGTCGAGGATGTGCCGGGTCCAGGGCACCGCGCGCCCGGTGACGACGATGTGCGCGGCGCCCGCCGCGGTCACCGCGGCGAGTGCCTCACGCGTGCGCTCCGAGACCGTCTCGTCGGAACGCAGCAGCGTGCCGTCGAGATCGGTCGCGACGAGCTTGTAGGGGAACGATCCGGTCGGACCCGTGGATCCGACCGGATCGGTCGCCCCGGCGGCGGCGGTCACTTGGAGATCGGCTCCAGAACCTCACGGCCGCCCAGGTACGGACGCAGCACCTCCGGCACCCGCACGGAGCCGTCGGCCAGCTGGTGGTTCTCCAGGATCGCCACGATCGTGCGCGGGACGGCGCACAGCGTGCCGTTCAGCGTGGCGAGCGGCTGGACCTTCTTGCCGTCGCGCATGCGCACGGACAGGCGGCGGGCCTGGAAGCCGTCACAGTTCGAGGCCGAGGTCAGCTCGCGGTACTTGCCCTGGGTCGGGATCCACGCCTCGCAGTCGAACTTGCGGGACGCGGAGGCACCGAGGTCGCCCGAGGCCACGTCGATGACCTGGAAGGGCAGCTCGAGGCCGGTCAGCCACTGCTTCTCCCAGTCCAGGAGCCGCTTGTGCTCGTTCTCCGCGTCCGCGGGGTCGACGTACGAGAACATCTCGACCTTGTCGAACTGGTGCACACGGAAGATGCCGCGGGTGTCCTTGCCGTAGGTGCCGGCCTCGCGGCGGAAGCACGGCGAGAAGCCGGCGTAGCGCAGCGGCAGCTGGTCGGCGTCGAGGATCTCGTCCATGTGGTAGGCCGCGAGGGGGACCTCGGAGGTGCCGACCAGGTAGTAGTCGTCCTTCTCCAGGTGGTACACGTTCTCCGCGGCCTGGCCGAGGAAGCCGGTGCCCTCCATGGCGCGCGGGCGGACCAGGGCCGGGGTCAGCATCGGGGTGAAGCCGGCCTCGGTGGCCTGCGCGATCGCCGCGTTGACGAGGGCGAGCTCCAGGAGCGCGCCGACACCCGTCAGGTAGTAGAAGCGCGAGCCGGAGACCTTGGCGCCCCGCTCGACGTCGATGGCGCCGAGCGCCTCGCCGAGCTCCAGGTGGTCCTTGGGCTCGAAGCCCTCGGCGCCGAAGTCGCGGATCGTGCCGTGCGTCTCCAGGACGACGAAGTCCTCCTCGCCGCCGACCGGGACGTCCGGGTGGATCAGGTTGCCGAGCTGGAGGAGCAGACGCTTGGTCTCCTCGTCCGCCTCGTGCTGTTCGGCGTCGGCGGTCTTGACGGCGGCGGCGAGCTCCCCGGCCTTCTTCAGCAGCTCGGCCTTCTCGTCGCCGGACGCCTTGGGGATCAGCTTTCCGAGCGACTTCTGCTCGGATCGGAGCTCGTCGAAGCGGACGCCGGACGACCTGCGCCGCTCGTCGGCGGAGAGGAGGGAGTCGACGAGGGCGACGTCCTCTCCACGGGCGCGCTGGGAGGCGCGAACACGGTCGGGGTCCTCACGGAGCAGGCGAAGGTCAATCACCCCTCAAGGCTACCGGTGCGCGCTTCCGGCCATCGACTCGATATTCCGCTCCGTCACTTCTGTGACGTTATGAGTGAAATGCCGTATCGATATTCCTTGATCGCCAATGATCGCCCATGAGTGCCGGTCCGCGTCAATAAAAGGGACGGTACTCCCTGAAACGGGGCAGACGGCAATCAGGGGGTTGACTGGATTCGCTTGTGGAGAGCGGTACTTGAGAAGGGGTTGTCCACAGGGATCCACACCCCCGCAGAGTTATCCACAGGCTGTGCGGAAGATCTGTGGACTTCGGAGGTGATCGTTCCGAAAGCCGCATGTGGGGCGAAGAATTCCCGGGTCAAACCATCCGTACACCCACGTTCGAGTGGAAATGCTTCGCTCCAAAGGATTGATCAAGGGAAAAGAGTGGACGAGGAGTGACGTGCGGGGCTGTGGACGAACTTGGGCCCTGTAGGCCGATTTGTCGACGATGTAGTGCTTCCTTGTCGACTTGTCCCCAGGTCGAGAAGCACACCTGTGGATAACATCTGTGGATGACGAAAATCGGCAGGTAGGACTGGTGGAATGCGGAGAAGGGCGATGGAAAAGCCCGCGCCGACGAGCCGCCGACGCGGGAACCCGAACGGGCCTGGAGCCGGCCTGGAACGGGCCTGGATCCGGCTCTGGCCTGGAACCGGCCTAGAACCGTCCGTCCTGGCAGCGCGCCAGCCAGTCCGACGCCGCCGAGAACGCACTGTCCGACGTCCCGGGCCGCAGCGCCCGTACGTCCTCCAGGGCGACCCCGGCCCGCGGATAGGACCCGAGGAAGCGCACCTGGGGGCTGATGCGCTTGAGGCCCATCAGCGCCTCGCCCACACGGCGGTCGGTGATGTGGCCCTCGGCGTCCACGGAGAAGCAGTAGTTGCCGATGCCCTGGCCGGTCGGCCGTGATTCGATCCGCATCAGGTTGACGCCGCGCACGGCGAACTCCTGGAGCAGTTCGAGCAGCGCACCCGGGTGGTCGTCGCCGAGCCAGATGACCACGGACGTCTTGTCGGCGCCGGTCGGGGCCGCGGGCCGGGCCGGACGGCCGACCAGCACGAAGCGGGTCTCGGCGTTCGCCGCGTCGTGGATCTCGGTGACCAGCGGCTCGAGCCCGTAGGTCGCCGCCGCGAACTCGCCCGCGAAGGCCGCGTCGTACCGGCCCTCCTGGACCAGCCGGGCACCGTCCGCGTTCGAGGCCGCCGACTCCCACACGGTGTTCGGCAGGTGGGTGCCGAGCCAGTTGCGTACCTGCGGCTGGGCGACCGGGTGGCCGGTGACCGTCTTGATGTCCTTCAGGGCCGTGCCGGGCCTGACCAGCAGGGCGAAGGCGATCGGCAGGACGACCTCGCGGTAGATCATCAGCGGCTCGCCCTTGGCGAGTTCGTCGAGGGTGGCGGTGACACCGCCCTCGACCGAGTTCTCGATCGGGACGAGGGCGCCCGCGGCCTCGCTCGCGCGCACCGCGTCGAGCGCGGCCGGCACGGACACCATGGGCACCAGCTCCCGTGTCGCGGCTTCCGGGAGCGTGCGGAGGGCGGCCTCGGTGAACGTTCCCTCGGGGCCGAGATAGGTGTAGCGCGTCGCCGACATACCCGTCACCCTAATGGGGCCCGTCCCGCACGGATCACCCTTCCAGCAGCCGCTGCCCCACGTACTCCCCCTCCGCCGCCCCGCCCGGCACCGCGAACAGCCCGCTCGCCTCGTGGCGGATGAAGGTCGACAGGGCGTCGCCGCGGTCCAGCTTGCGCTGCACCGGGACGAAGCCGCGCAGCGGATCCGCCTGCCAGCAGACGAAGAGCAGGCCCGCGTCGGGCACCCCGTCCGTGTCGAAGCCGTCGTGGAAGGAGAACGGGCGGCGCAGCATCGCGGCGCCGCCGTTCTGGTCGGGCCGGGTGATCCGGGCGTGCGCGTTGAGGGGGACGACCAGGTTGCCGTCGGCGTCGGTCTTGTCGAGGTTCATCGCGGTCGTCTCGGTGCCACCGGTCAGCGGCGCCCCGGTGGATTTCCTCCGCCCTACGACGTCCTCCTGGGCCTTGACCGACAGCTTCTCCCAGTCGTCGAGGAGCATCCGGATCCGGCGTACGACGGCGTAGGAGCCGTTCGCCATCCAGGCCGGTTCGCCGGCGGCCGGCACGAAGATGCGCCGGTCGAAGTCGGACTCGGACGGCTTCGGATTGCGGGTGCCGTCGATCTGGCCCATCAGGTTGCGGGCCGTCATCGGCTGGGCCGTGGCGCCGGGCGAGCGGTTGAAGCCGTTCATCTGCCAGCGCACCCGGGCCGCGCTGCCCGCGTCCTTCTGGAGCGTGCGCAGGGCGTGGAAGGCGACCAGGGCGTCGTCGGCGCCGATCTGCACCCACAGGTCGCCGTTGCTGCGCGTCTTGTCGAGGTGGTCGGAGGAGAAGTCGGGCAGTGGGTCGAGGGCGACCGGGCGCTGCTTCTCCAGACCCGTCCGGGCGAAGAAGCTGTTTCCGAAGCCGAAGGTGACCGTCAGGGACGACGGTCCGGCGTCACGGGCGACGTCCGTGTCGTCCTGCGCGGCAGCCTCGCCCGCCATGAGCCGCTGGGCCGTCGTCGACCAGCGGCGCAGCAGGGCGGCGGCCTCCTTGCGGCCCGCGCCCGCGGCCAGGTCGAATGCGACGAGGTGGCCACGGGCCTGGAGCGCGGTGGTGATGCCGGGCTGATGTTTCCCGTGAAACATCACCGTGTCCGCGCCGAGCGAGGTCAGGGGCGCGGCCTTGTCGGCGGCGGGCGCTGCCGCGTACCCGGCGGCACCTCCGGCCGCGCCCAGGGCGAGACCGGTGGCACCGGCGGTGCCGAGCAGCCGGCGCCGGGAAAAGACCCCGCCAGAAGAGGGCTTCTGGGAAACGGCCTCTCCTGGAGGGGTCTTTTCCGTGGTGGCTTCCGGAGTGGGCTGGTCAGCCATGGTGAGGTTCAGCCGATCTTCGCGTTCTTGGTGACGGTCGTCTGGTCGATGTCGGAGGTGCGCACGGTCACCGCGATCTCCCAGTCGCCCGCCATGGGGATCTGCACCCCGATCGCCGACCAGTGGCCGGTGGCGATGCGGTCGGGGGTCACGGGCAGCGGCCCGATCTTCTTGGCCTCCAGGGTGAAGGCGACCTTCACCTCGGGGACGTCGAAGGCCTTGCCGTTCGGTCGTTCCACGAAGACGTGCATCTCGTTGCCGCCGACGCGGGCCGGGTCGAGGGTGACCTCTGCGGTGCCCTTGCCGTCCTGGCCGCCGGTGTCGAACGGGAGCTTCAGGGAGAGCGGCCCGGACCGCTGCGAGGAGGACGAGGTGGCCTGCTGGGCCGCTTCCTCCGTGCGCCCCGGCTCGGTGGACGTCAGCACGGTGGTCACGGCCAGCAGGACGACGGCGACGCCGGCCTCGGCGAGCACCGAGCGGCGCAGGCCGGCCCGGGCCGGGTCGGCGTCGCGGAGGCGCTTTTGACGCGTGGTGTCCACGGCGGCCTGCTGCCGGGCGAGTTGAGCGGCGCGCCGGGAGTCTCCGGACTTCGAGTCCCTGGAGTTGGAGTCCCTGGAATCCATGTCCCTGGAATCCGAGCCCCCAGAGCTGGAGTCCCTGGAATTCGCGGGCACCTTCGTCGGCTGCTTCGTCCGCAGTTCGGCGCGAGCCGTCGCCAGGGCCTTCGCCTGCGGCGCCTCGGACAGCTGCGCCGTCCAGCGCCGCGAGATCCACGCGATGCCGACGAGGACCGCCACCAGGCCGATCTTGATGAGCAGCAACTGCCCGTACCACGTTCCGGTCAGCGCCGACCAGGAGCCGACCTGGCGCCAGGACTGGTAGATCCCGGTCGTGGCCAGCACGGTCACGCTGCCGAACGCGAGGCGAGAGAAGCGCCGTACGGCCACCGCGTCGATCTGTGTCTCGGCGGGCGCCCGGAACAGTGCCACGAGCAGCGCCGACAGGCCGCCCAGCCAGACGGCGACCGCCAGCAGGTGCAGCACGTCGACGGGCATCGCGAGGCCCGCCTGGATACCGGTGGAGGCGTGCTCGGCCATCGCCCAGCTCGCCGCCAAACCCGCCGCGACGACGGCGCCGCCGATCGCGAGCCCGAAGGTGAGGTCCCTCTTCTCGGCATCGACATCGACACGGCCCTTGTCGGACCCGTCACCCTTGTCGGACGCGTCACTCCTGCCGGACGCGTCGGTCACGTCGGCCTCGTCCCGCCGCGCGTACGCCCCGAAGAGCACCGCGATGAACAGCGCGCCCGCGGCGAGCAGCAGCAGCCGTGAGACCAGTGCCGCGCCCGCCTTGGTCTGCAGCACCTGCCCGAGCAGCGTCAGGTCGAAGATGTCGCCGACCTTGCCGGAGCCGACGTAGGAACCGCGCAGGAGCAGCAGCGCGAGGGTGGCGCCGGTCAGCGCGAGCCACCCGGAGACCACGAGCCGTTGCACCGGACGGACCCCGGCGCCGCGCTGCCAGCAGGCCAGTACGAAGGCCGCGCCACCCACCAGAAGGATGAATCCGGCGTACGAGACATACCGCCCGACGCCGTAGAGCGCGCCGACGACTCCGCCGCCCACGGCCGGGTCGGAGAGCGCGACGGAGGTCTGCGAGGGTGCGCCGATGGAGAAGGTGAAGGCGCCCGAGACGGGATGGCTGTCCGCCGACACCACCTGGTAGGTGACGGTGAACGTGCCGTCGGGCAGCCCCGAGTGGAGCTTCACGCCGTAGGTGGTGCCGCCCAGGTCGGTCGCCTTGCCGGTGTCGACGCGCTTGCCCTTGGGGTCGAGCACGCGCACCGAGTTGTCGGACATCGCGACCTTCTCGGAGAACGTCAGCGAGACCTGGGTGGGTGCCCGGCCGACCACCGCTCCCTGCTGGGGGTCGCTGCCGGTCAGCGCGGCGTGCGCGGAGGCGGGCGCCGCGCCGGCCAGGACCGCGCCGATCACGGCGAGGAGCAGCAACAGCAGTGCCCGTACCCGAAAAGCGACCCCTCCAGTGGTGGTGGCAGCCGCACGGGGAGCGATGGCCTGTGTCACGGTGATCCCTCCCTCAGTGTCCGGTCTTGGGGTTGTACGTCGCGGACTTCACCGGCATGGAGACCTTCACCGCGCCCGCCTTGGTGAAGTGCAGCGTCACCGACACCTTCTCGCCCTCCAGGGGCTTGTGGGTGAGCTTTTCGAACATGAGGTGGTTGCCGCCGCTCGCGAAGTCGAGTGACCCGTCGGCGGGCACGGCGAACGACTTCTGTTCCTCCATCGCGCCGCCCTTGGTGGAGTGCAGCGTGACGTCGGGGGCGAGGTCGCTGGTGACGGAGGTCAGGGTGTCGGCGCCGCCGGAGTTGGTGACGGTGAAGAAGCCGGCCGCCATGGTGTCCATGACGGGGGCGGGCATGTAGGCGCCGGTGATCTTCAGTTCGGGCTTGCCCGCGTTCGAGGGGGAGTTGTCGGAGCCGCAGCCCGCCAGCGCCAGCGCCGTGGCCGTCAGCGCCACGCATCCCGCGAGACGCCTCGAAGGGGCTCCGGGTCGGCTCACGGATTCTCTCCCTTGATGAGCTTGGGGAGGTCCTTGGTGTAGTCGTCGACGGTGGCGTCCTCGCCGTAGATCACATAGCCCCCGTCGGTCTTCGGCGAGAACGCGATGACCTGGGTGCCGTGCACGGAGACGAGCTTGCCGTTCTTGTCCTTCGCCGTCGGCTCGATGGAGATGCCCAGGGTGCGGGCGCCCGCCTGGATGGTGGGGAAGTCGCCGGTGAGGCCGACGAAGGCGGGGTCGATCCCCTTGAGCCACTTGCCGAGCGCGGCGGGGGTGTCGCGGGCCGGGTCGGTGGTGACGAACACGACCTTGAGCTTGTCCTGTTCGGCCCTGGGCAACTGCTTCTTGGCGACGGCGAGGTTGCTCATCGTCGTCGGGCAGACGTCGGGGCAGTGGGTGTAGCCGAAGTAGATCAGCGTCGGGACGCCCTTGGTCTCGGCCCGGAAGTCGTACTTCTTGCCGTTCGTGTCGGTGAGGACGAGGTCGGGCTTCTCGAACGCCTTGTCGAGGACCGTGGCGGCCTTGCCCGTGCCGGCCTCGGCGGACACGTCGGCGATCGGCTTGTTGCTGTCGTCGCCGCTGCCGCAGGCGGAAAGGGTCAGTGCGGCGGCGGCGAACAGGGCGGCCGCGGCATACGTCTTCTTGCGCATAGAAAAATGTCCCAGATGTGAGGGCTCCGGTGTGCACCGGGGTCGTACGACCTCTTTGACGAGGGCGTACGACCTACCGGTGCACAAAGGAGGGGTGCGATGGGCCTCAGGCCTCGGTGCGCCGACGGCCGGCCAGAACGCCGTACGCCACGCCCGCCGCGCCGACGACGATGCCGACGACACCGAGGACGCGCGCGGTGGTGTCACTGCTGTCCGCGGAGGAGGCGGAGGTGGACGAGGCGGGGGCCGCCGTGGAGGTGTCGGAGGCATCCTTGGCGGTGCCGGAGGACCTGTGGTGGCCGTCCGCGGACGCTTCGGAGAGTGTGAGCACCGGAGCCGGGTTCTCGGGCTCCTCCTGGCCCTCCTGCTGCGGCTCGATCCAGCGCACGACCTCCTTGTTGTCGTACGTCTGGATCGCCTTGAAGACGAGTTCGTCGGTGTCCTCGGGGAGCGCGCCGACGGAGAGCGGGAACTTCTGGAAGAAGCCCGGCTCGATGCCCTTGCCGGTGGCGGTCCAGGTGACCTTGCTGACCGCCTCGGAGATCTTCTCGCCGTGCATCGTGAGCGGCTTGGCCAGCTTGGTCTTGGTGACCTTCACGGACCAGCCGTCGAGGGGCTGCGGCATGACGGAGGCGAGCGGGTGGTCGGTCGGGAAGTTCACCTCGACCTTGTTGGTCGAGGCGTCGTCGCGCTCGTTGGGGACCTTGAAGTCGACGACGGCGTAACCGCCCTTGGCGGCCTCGCCCTCCGGCTGCACGCTGACGTGCGCGAAGGCGGGGGCGGAGACGGCGAGGACGGCCGAGGCGGCGACGGCACCGGCGGCGGCGATACGGGAAGCCTTCATGGAAGAGAGCACTCCACTTTCAGTCCGATGAGAAGAGAAGGGGGTGCGCGTGCGAAAGGTGCGATGGGCCCCTGGGGGTGTTTTCGCGTGCACGCGCGCGTGCCGCACGACGGCATCCCCTTCGGATCCTTCGGATCGGTCCGGACGGATCCTTCGGATCGGTCCGCGGAGTGGCGCGTCGTGTCAGGCGGCGAGGACGAGAGCGGTGGAGTGGGGCGGTCCACGGCGGACGACGCTGTGCTGGAGCTCGGCGGTACGGGGCTTGGGCGGCGTCAGAAGCGCGGTGCGCCGGGCGCGCGGTGTCGCGTCGGGCGTACCCGGCAGTCCGGCCCGCAGGGCGCGTACGAGCGCGAGCGCCCCGCGCAGGGACCGTACGAGCGCCCCTTCCGCGACTCCGTGCGCGGACAGCCGCATCAGCCGCAGCAGCGCCAGATCACCGTGGCGCAGCACCCAGCCGGCGGCGACGGCCGCGAGGACGTGGCCGAGCAGCATCGGCAGGGACGGCCACACGGACATCGAGTACCCCGTGGCGGCCGACATCGCGTCCGAGGAGTGGGGCATGGGCATGGACATGGACGGGGTCGTGCCCGTGTCGAGCCGTGCGTCGGCGAGGATCTTCATGGCCTGAGCCGGGCTGATCGCCGCCGCGGTCGTGCCGCACACGAGGCGTGCGGCACGTTCCACGAGTGAGGTGTCGGCCATCGACATGGAGCCCGAGCCCGCCGTAGCGGTCCCGGCGAGCCCGAAGAGCGTGTGCAGGGCGGTCTGACCGCCCGCGAGCAGCGCGGCGATGCCCGGCAGCGAACGCTCCCGTCCCGCGAGCGCGGCGGCGACGGCGAAGACCGCGAGGAATCCGGCGCCGAGCGTCCACAGCGGAACGGTGGCGCAGGAGGCGAGCCCATGACCGGCCGCGGCCAGCACGACACAGACCGCGGCGAACACCGCGGCCCGCAGAATCCGGAGCTCGTGTCCGGAGCGCGCCCTGCGCTGGTGGGGGGCAGTCATGGCGGGCTCATCATCGCACTCGACCCACCCGCTTCCTACGGCAGGTCCGCAAGATGACGGTCCGCGAACCGTGGTCCGGAAGATCACGATCCGGGCCGAACCACCCGCACATACACCGATCGTTGTCGCGTGCGCATCCGCCATATGGGCGGCATCACGTCATGCAGGCGATTGCGCACAGGTGCTTGCGGCAATACGTAACGGTATGTCGAGCCGCGGCCGGGAGGCTGGAGCATGAGCATCTGGTGGTCACTCCATTTGCGGCGTGAGGCTGCGAGCGTTCCGCTCGCCAGACGTCTGCTGCTCGGCACGATGGAGACGGCGGGTGTCGATCCGGACGTCTCGTACGACCTCTCCGTGGCCCTCACCGAGGCCTGCGCCAACGCCGTGGAGCACGGCGGCGACGCCGCTCCCGGTACGGCGTCCGAGGCCTATCGGGTCACCGCCTACCTCGACGGCGAGAAGTGCCGCATCGAGGTCTCCGACTCCGGCCCGGGCTTCGCCCCGGGCCGTGCGCGTCCCGCGCTCCGCCCGGTCCGCGGCGACGCGGAGCACGGCCGGGGGCTCTGCCTGATCCGGGAACTCGCCGATCACGTCCAGATCGGCAACGAGCCGGGGCGGGGCGGCGCGGTGGTCAGTTTCGACAAGATCCTCAAGTGGAAGAAGGACGCGCCGCTGATGGCGGTTTAGCGCCCGGGCAGGAGCGGATCGCCAAGGCGGTCTCGCGGATCGTCAAGGCGGCCTCGCCCAGCGGGAGTTCGGCGCTGACCTCGAAGCCGCCTCCGGGCCGGGGCCCGGCCCGGAGGCGGCCGCCCACGGACTGGGCGCGTTCGCGCATGCCGACGAGACCGAAGCCGCCGCCCGGGACCGGCGGTGTGGGCGGGGCGGATCGGAGGGTGCCTCCGTCGTCGGCGACCGTGAGGGTCAACCGGTCGTGGGAGTAGGCGAGCCGGACCCGGGCGGTCTTGGCGGCCGCGTGTTTGGTGACGTTGGTGAGCGCTTCCTGCACGATCCGGAACGCGGTGAGATCCGCCGCCGGGGTGAGCTGCCGGGGTTCCCCCTCGGTGCTGACGGTGACGTCGAGACCGGCGGACCGGAAGGAGGCGGTCAGGCCGGCCAGGCGGGCGAGTCCGGGAGCGGTCGGCGAGGATGCGCCCTCGGTGTCCTCGTGCCTGTCCTCAGTGCCCTCGTGCCGCAGCAGGCCGACGGTGGCCTTGAGTTCGCGCAGCGCCGCGGAGGTGGTGGTGGCGAGGTCGGCGAGGATCTTGTGGACCTGGTCGGGCTGACCGCGCAGAAGGTGCGCGAGGGTGCCGGCCTGGGCGTTGGCCAGGGCGAGGTGCTGGGCGGTGACGTCGTGCAGCTCGCGGGCGATGCGCAGCCGCTCCTCGGCGACCCGGCGCCGGGCCTCCTCCTCGCGGGTGCGCTCGGCGTGCTCGGCGCGGGCCCGGACGGCGTCGAGGTAGGCGCGCCGGAGCCGGACCGCGCTGCCCAGAGCCGTCGGCATCAGCACCCAGGCGGCGGGGCCGACCGTCTTGAGGTCCAACGGGCGGTCGGCGGGTCCGGCGATGACCTCCGTGGTCATCAGGAGCGCGGCGACACCGAAGACGTAGCTCCTGCGCAGGGCGTTGTGCTCGGTGCGGAGGGCGAACGAGTAGAGCGCCACCATGAGCGGTCCCAGCGACAGCACGGTGAGCAGCCGGCCCTGCGCGGCCGAGGTCACGGCGGCGGCGGTGGTCAGGGTCAGTGCGGCGCGCGGGTGGTCGCGGTGGAAGAGCAGGGCGGTGCAGGAGGCACAGGACAGGAGGGCGGCCGTCCACCACGGGGCGGCCGGCTCGGGGGAGCCGGTGGCGACGTACAGGCTGCCGGGGAAGGAGACGGCGAACAGCAGCAGGGCCGTTGTCGTGTCCTGGGCGCGGGGACTGCTTCGTACGTGTCGCTGCCAGTTGGCGATCATCACCGGTTCCTGTCGGGGGTACGGGGCGAGGGCCGCCCGTGTTCGGCACGGGCAGCCCTCCGGCAGACGGGGACGGTCAGACGCGGGCCGGTTCCCGTGCGGCCGGGTCGTCGTGCGCCGGGGGCGCCGGGGCGCCAAGGTCTGTGTTCGGGGCAGCGAGCGGTGGGGTGCTGCGAGTGGTGCGGTGCTGCGAGGGCGAGGGCGAGGGCATGGGAAGGCCGGGGTGTCCCGTGGCCCGGAGGCGGCGTCGTCGGCGCCGGGGTCAGAGGCTTGAGCCGGGTCAGCGGCTGAGGGGGATGAGCGTCGGGCCGCAGTCGGAGCGGCAGGCGCGTCAAGCCGGGGTCGGCGTCCTGCGGCCCTGCGTTTCGAGGGCCTGTGTCCCGCGGTTCTCCGTTCCGCGGCTCCGCGTCCCGTGGTTCTCTGTCCCGCGGCTCCGCATCCCGTGGCTCTGGAGGAGTCCGAAGCCCGCGCCGAGCGAGACGAGGCCCATACCGGCGGCGGCCGTGATCCCCTGCACGCCGTCGAGGGCGAAGCCGGCGGCCGCGGCGACGACTCCGTTGAAGAGGAACAGGAACCAGAGCACCGGACGGGAGGAGAGGAACGACTTGATCGGGTCCTTCTTGGCGATGCGGGAGCCGGCCACGAGGGAGAGGGCGATCCCGCCGTAGGTGGCCACGTCCTTCTGCGAGCCGTCGAGTACGGCACCGGAGGCCACGGTGGCGGAGAGGCCGACCAGGAACAGCGACCAGAGCACGATCGAGGAGAGCAGCGACTTCATGAACCTTTTCCTTCGGCGGGGAGTCTGTAGAGGCGTGAGCTTCCGGATTCAACGATCCCGTCGGAAGCTCGCCGCCACGAGTGAGTGCTCTCCCGAACCTGTGGTGTAGCGGGCTACACCATCTATCTGGAGCCTGCTCTCCCGCGCAGCCGCACCAGGCGTTCCTAGCCTGGACGGCATGGGAACGACAGTGCGGCAGGCAACGCGAGCCACGGTCCGATTGGGACGGGCCGCCGTACTGGCGTTCGGCTCGATCATCTTCATCACGGTGCTGCTGATCACGGCCGTCGCCACCCTCGGGGTGGTCGGTGCCGGACTGCTGCCCGAGACGGTGCTCCTGGTGCGCCGCTTCGCCGGCGCCAAGCGGCGCCAGGTCGCCGAGTGGACGGGCCGGGAGATCCCCGAGGCGTACCAGCGCGTCGAGGGCCCGCTCCGCCGGCGGCTGCGGACGGCGGTCCGTGACCCGGGCACCCTCAACGACCTGCGCTGGATGGTCGCCCACTACGCCTACGGCTTCCTGGGCGTCCTCGCGCTGCCGCTGTGGCCGGCCGGCCTGCTCGTCGACGGCGTACGACAGGGTGTGCTGGGCCGTTCACCGCTGGTCCTGCCGCTGATCAGCCGTCTCGCGGACCTCGACGCCGCCTGGTCCACCGCCCTGCTCAAGCCCTCACCCAAGGCCCTGCTCGCGGAGCGGGTCGAGGAACTGACCGAGACCCGGGCCGGCGCGGTCGCCGCGCACGAGGCCGAACTGCGCCGCATCGAGCGGGACCTGCAGGAGGGTACGCAGGCGCGGCTGGTGTCGCTCTCCCTGCGGATCGGCATCGCCAAACGGGCGTACGAACGCGACCCGGGCGCCGCCCGCAAACTCCTCGACGACGCTCAGGACCAGGCCGAAGAGGCGCTGACCGAACTGCGCCACGTCGTCCGTGGCATCCACCCGCCGATCCTCACCGACCGTGGGCTCGTCGGGGCGGCGCGGGCGCTCGCGGCGAGCAGCGGGCTCGACGTGACGATGGACGTGGACGGTCTGGAGGACGGGGCGCGGAGTGGGGTCCGGGCCCCCGCGGCGATCGAGGCGGCCGCGTACTTCGTGCTGGCCGAGGCGTTGACGAACGCGGGCAAGCACAGCGCGTCGGAGCGGGCGGCGGTCCGGCTCGCCCGTACGCCGACGGGGCTGAGCGTGGTCGTCCGCGACGAGGGCCGCGGCGGCGCCGACGAGGCGGCCGGTTCGGGACTGCTCGGTATGCGACGGCGGGTCGCCGCGCTCGACGGGGCCGTGCGACTGACCAGCCCTGTCGGGGGGCCGACGGTGATCGAGGTGGACCTGCCGTACGCGTGGTGACACCCTCGGCGTTTTCGGGCTCCCTGTAGAGGGCGATTTTCTGTCGACTTCAGCTTTCTCAGAATTCTTACCCTCCTCACAGCCTCACCCCATGCCCCTGACGGTTGCCCTTCCTAGGTTTCCGATCATGACGAGAAGCCACAAAGACACTTCGGTCACCCGGCGCCGTGCGCTCGCGGTGACGGGCGGCACGGTCGCCGCGGGCGGCCTCGCGGTCGCCGGCTACCAATCGGCGTTCGCCGACGAGACGACCACCGCCACCGACGCCGAGGCGACCGCCTCGGCGACCTCGACCTCCACCAGCAGCGGCCAGTGCGTGCTGATGTCCAGCGTCACGGAGGGGCCGTACTACCTGGACGGCGCTCTGGTGCGCAAGGACATCACCGAGGGCAAGGGCGGCGTCCCGCTGACGCTGCGCATCACGGTGCAGGACACCACCGACTCCTGCGACCCGGTCGCGGGCGCGGCCGTGGAGATCTGGCACTGCGACGCCTGGGGCTACTACTCCGGCTACACCACCGCCAACCCCGGCGGCTCCGCCCCCGCCGAGAGCGAGGACGGCTCGACCGCGAACGACCAGACCTACCTGCGCGGCTACCAGGTCGCCAACGCCAACGGGGTCGTCAAGTTCGAGACGATCTTCCCCGGCTGGTACACGCCCCGCACCACGCACATCCACGTCAAGGTGCACACCGGCGGCGAGAAGGCGGACGGCACCTACGAGGGCGGCAAGGTCAACTTCACCGGCCAGCTCTTCTTCGACGACGACATCGCCGCCGAGGTCCAGGCCCTGGAGCCGTACTCCAAGCACACCGGCAGCTACACCAAGCTCACCGACGACATGGTGTACGACGGCGGCGGCACCTCCAGCGGGCTGCTCACCCTGACGCCGGTCCACAAGAAGGACCCGTCCAAGGGCTTCAAGGGGTCCATCATCCTGGGCATCGACCCCGACGCCGAGAGCACCGGCGCGGGCAGCGGTGGCGGTGGTACGCCCCCGAGCGGCGCTCCGACCGGTACGCCGCCGAGCGGTGCCCCGAGCGACGCCCCGAGCGACAGTGCCAGTCCGTCCGCCTCGGCGTCCTCGTAGGGCTCGCGCGTGAGCGGCCGCGAGGACGAGACGCTGGCGCGGGCCGCCGTGGCCGCGCTGACAGGGCAACTGGAGCTCACCCCCAAGCCCGGCCTGCCCGATCCGCGCGATCTCGGCGCCCGGGCCACCCGCCGGGACCTGTGTTCCCTGCGCTGGTCGGCCAAGGCGCTGATGCCCGGCCTCGCGGCCATGGCGGCCGCCGCCCGCCGCATCGGCCGGCCCACGCCCGAACTCCGCACGGAACTGGGCGCGATCGGCCGGTCCACCGAACACTCGGTGACGCTGGCGGGCGGTGGCCACCGCGGGGCGCTGTGGGTCCTGGGCTTCCTGGTCGCGGCGGCGGCCCTGGACCCAGGAGCCAAGGGTTCCGAGGTCGCCGCGACCGCCAAGCTGATCGCGGCGCACCCCGACCGGCGGGCGCCGCGGCGGCCCTCCCGGGGGTCGTCCATGTCCGCGAAGTACGGCGCGGCCGGGGCGCGGGGCGAGGCACGCGCCGGATTCCCGCACGTACGGCGGGCGTTGGACGCGCTCGCCGCCTCCCGCTCCGCCGGCGCGTCCGAGCCGTACGCCCGGCTCGACGCCCTCCTCACCGTCATGTCCACCCTCCAGGACACCGAGTTGCTGTACACGGCGGGCCCGCACGGGCTCCGGCACGTCCAGGCGGGTGCCCGGGGCGTGCTGGAGGCGGGCGGTACGGCGACGGAGGCCGGCCTCGCGGCTCTGGCCGCCTTTGACGACGACCTCCACACGCGCGCGTGGAGCCCCCGTGGCACGGGGGGACTGCTCGCGGGCGCCCTGTTCGTGGACTCGCTTCCGGTGGTGGTCAGTTCACCGGTACGGGTCGCTGCTTGACCCGGTCCTGGTCCTGGTTCTGATTCCCGTCCCGGTCCTGGTTCCGGTCCTGATCCCGGTCCCGGTACCGGCGGTGGGCTGTCACCTCGCGCGTGGCGGCCCACCGCACGGCCGGGCCCATCCCGTACGACGCCCCCAGCATCAGTCCCCCCAGCAGCAGCCATCCCGGGGTACCCCAGCCCACCAGCAGCGCGGTCAGGACCAGGGGGCCCGCGGTGCGCGCCACCGTGACGCCCGTGCCGAAGAAGCCCTGGTACTCGCCCATGCGGTCGGCCGGGGCGAGGTCGAAGCCCACCTGCCAGGAACCCGCCGACTGCTGCATCTCGGCGACGACCTGGAGCACCGCGCCCGCCACCAGGGCCCCGGCCGCGACCCACGGCGAGGCACCGGCCGACAGCGCGAAGACCGCGCAGGACACCAGCATCACGAGCCCGGAACGGCGTATCGCGCGCGTGGCCGAGGCGAGGCCCGTGACACCGCGCGCCATCCGCACCTGGAAGACCATCACCGCACCGGTGTTGAGGACGAACAGCGCGGAGACCAGCCAGGCGGGCGCCTGGGTGCGCTCGGTGATCCACAGCGGGATGCCCAGGCTGAGCAGCGGCATCCGCAGCAGCAGCACGGTGTTGAGGAACGTGACGAGCACGTACGGGCGGTCGCGCAGGACACCGGCCCCGTGACCGCGCCGTACGGTCACGCGCGGCACGGACGGCAGCCGCAGCAGCACACCCGCGCAGAGCAGGAAGCTCACCGCGTCCAGCGCGAACACCCCGAGATACGCGTCCCGTGTTCCGGCGTGCAGTGCGAGCCCGCCGAGGCCCGCCCCCACCGCCAGACCGGCGTTGAGGGTCGACTGAAGATGGGCGAGCAGCCCGGTCCGCTCCCCGGCCGGTATCAGCCCGGCGAGCAGCGCCTGCCGAGCCGCCCCGAGCCCCGACTGTGCGGAGGCGTACGCGCAGGCCGCGAGGACGAAGGGCAGGAAGCCGCGGACGACCAGGAAGGACGCCACCGCCGCTCCGGTCGCGAGGGCCAGCAGCACCGCCGTGCCACGCGGCCCGCGCCGGTCGGCGAGCCGCCCCAGCGGTACGCCCACAAGAGAGCCGACCGCCCAGGCGACGGTCAGCCCGAGCCCCACGCGCGCGGGGGCCAGCCCCACGACATGCGTGAAGTACAGCGCGGAGGTCACGTAATAGGCGCCGTCCCCCACGGAGTTGGTCAGCTGGGCGAGGGCCAGGACGCGTTGCGGTCCCGCGGGCGGGACGAGGCGGCTCGACTGCGCGGATGCTGCCGGATTCGTCATGACTTCGACGTTACGGGCCCGGTGGACCTGTCAACAGGCCCAATCCTCACGCCTTTTTGCGATCCAATTGGCTCCCGTCCGACACCCGCCGACAACCGCCCGACACCCCCTGGCTCCCGTCCAGCACCCGCCCCAACGCCTCCAGTGCTTCCGGATAGATCCGCTCCCGGGGAGTCCCGTAGCCCACGACCAAGCCCTGAGGACGCCCCTCGCCGCGCTCGTGCCAGTGCTCGCCGAGATGCCCGACCGCGAGCCCCTCCTCCTCCGCCCGCGCCAGCACCTCCGCCTCGTCCGCCACGTCCACCAGTGCGTGCAGCCCGGCCGCGATACCGCGTACGCTCCTGCGCGCCCCCAGCCGGTCGAGCAGCTGGTCCCGGCGTCGCCGGTACCGCAGTCGGCAGGCGCGCACGTGACGGTCGTACGCGTGGCTGGTGATCATCTCGGCCAGCGCCAACTGGCCGATGGACTCGGTGTGATGGTCGCTGTGCAGCTTCACGTCGGCCACCGCGTCGACCAGGTGCGGCGGCAGCACCATCCAGCCGAGCCGCAGCGCGGGCCCGAGCGTCTTGGACGCCGTACCCAGGTAGGCGACCTGCCCCGGTGCCATGCCCTGGAGGGCGCCGACGGGTTGCCGGTCGTAGCGGAACTCGCCGTCGTAGTCGTCCTCGACGATCAGCCCGCCGCGCGCGCGTGCCCAGTCGGTGAGCGCCCGCCGCCGCTCGGGGTGCAGGGTCACCCCGGTCGGGTACTGATGGGCGGGCGTGACGACGACCGCGTCCGCCGGTGAGGAAGCCAACTCCCCCGCACAGGCGCCTCGTTCGTCCACCTTCAGCGGCACCACCGTGCCTCCGCCCCGCCGCACCACGTCCCGGTGGAACGGCAGCCCGGGGTCCTCCATCGCGACCACCCCGCCGTCCAGCACACGCGTGAGGAGCGCGAGCCCCTGCACGTATCCCGAGGTGATCACGATCCGCTCGGGCGGCGCGATCACGCCCCGGGCCCGTCCCAGGTAGCCCGAGAGCGCCGTCCGCAGTTCGATCCGGCCGCGCGGGTCCCCGTAGTCGTACGCCAGGGAGGGCGCCGTCGCGATCGCGCGGCGCAGCGCCCGCAGCCACGCCGCCGCCGGGAACGTACCGACGTCCGGGCTGCCCGGCCGCAGATCGAAACGGGGCGCACGCGCGCGGGGAGCCCCGACGGCCTCCGACACGGCGTCCGCGGGAAGTACCGCGACCTCGGTGCCCGACCCCTGCCGGGCCGTCAGATACCCCTCGGCGACCAGTTGGTCGTACGCCCCCTTGGCCGTCCCGCGCGAGATGCCGAGTTCGGCCGCGAGCCGCCGGGTCGGGGGCAACCGTGTGCCCGGAGCGAGCCGGCCGTCGCGCACCGCGTCCCGCAGAGCCCGTTCGAGCCCGGTCCTGCGTCCCGCGGCCACGTCCGGCTCCAGATGCAGATCCACCCCGACACCGGACCAGAAGTCGTCGCCCACTCATCCCCCCGTGAGTTCCCGCGCCCAAAGGGGCGCGGGGCCGTGACACCATGCGGCTCCGCCGCGTGGGCGCGACCAGCCACGACCTACCCGCAGACGAATGGCCGGGCACTTCTCGTACCCGGCCATCAGCCCTACGTCGTCAGTCCTACGTCAGCCCTTCAGAGCCGCCATCCACGCCTCGACCTCGTCGGAGCGACGCGGCAGCCCCGCCGACAGGTTCCGGTTGCCGTCCTCGGTCACCAGGATGTCGTCCTCGATGCGCACGCCGATACCCCGGTACTCCTCGGGGACGGTCAGGTCGTCCGCCTGGAAGTACAGGCCCGGCTCGACCGTCAGGCACATGCCCGGCTCCAGCGTGCTGTCCACGTACGTTTCGGTCCGCGCCGCGGCGCAGTCGTGGACGTCCATGCCGAGCATGTGGCCGGTGCCGTGCAGGGTCCAGCGGCGCTGCAGACCCAGCTCCAGGACACGCTCGACCGGGCCCTCGACCAGACCCCACTCGACGAGCTTCTCGGCCAGCACGCGCTGCGCGGCGTCGTGGAAGTCGCGGTACTTGGCACCGGGCTGCACGGCCGCGATACCGGCCTCCTGGGCCTCGTACACGGCGTCGTAGATCTTCTTCTGAATCTCGCTGTAGCGGCCGTTGACCGGCAGCGTGCGCGTGACGTCGGCGGTGTAGAGCGTGTGTGTCTCCACGCCCGCGTCGAGCAACAGCAGGTCTCCGGAGCGCACGGGCCCGTCGTTGCGCACCCAGTGCAGCGTGCAGGCGTGCGGGCCGGCGGCACAGATCGAGCCGTAGCCGATGTCGTTGCCCTCGACCCGGGCGCGCAGGAAGAAGGTGCCCTCGATGTAGCGCTCGCTGGTCGCCTCGGCCTTGTCCAGGACCTTCACGACGTCCTCGAAGCCGCGCACCGTCGAGTCGACGGCCTTCTGCAGCTCGCCGGCCTCGAAGTCGTCCTTGATCAGCCGCGCCTCGGAGAGGAAGACCCGCAGCTCCTCGTCGCGCTCGGCGGTGACCTTGTCGGTCAGGGCCGCCTCGATGCCGGCGTCGTAGCCGCGCACGACCCGGACCGGGCCGGTGGCCTCACGCAGCTTGCCGGCCAGCTCCCGCACGTCGGAGGCGGGGATGCCGTACAGCTGTTCGGCCTCGGTGAGGGAGTGACGACGGCCGACCCACAGCTCGCCCTGCCCGGACAGCCAGAACTCGCCGTTCTCGCGGTCGGAGCGCGGCAGCAGGTAGATCGTCGCCTTGTGGCCGCCGTTCCCGTTCGGGGAGACGGTGGGCTCCAGGACCAGGACGCCGTCCTCGGTCAGGTTGCCGGTGAGGTACGCGTACTCGACCGAGGCGCGGAAGGGGTACTCCGTGTCGTTCGAGCGCGTCTTCAGGTTGCCCGCCGGGATCACCAGCCGCTCGCCCGGGAAGCGCGCGGAGAGCGCGGCGCGGCGGGTGGCGGTGTACTCGGCCTGCGTGATCGGCGTGAGGCCGCGCAGCTCGGTGTCGGCCCATCCGGACTTCATGTTCTCGGCGAGCTCGTCGGACACGCCCGGGTACAGGCCGTTCTTGCGCTGCTTGATCGGCTCTTCTTCGCCCGCTTCGTCAGCGGCATCGTCGAGCACGGCTTCCGGGGTCTCCGGGTTGAGCGCCTCCGACACGGTCTGCCTCCTAGATACGACTCTGGACCTTCCCCCCAGCTCTCCGCTGTGCTCGAGCAGGGGGACACCCATCATCGTACGGTCGTACAGGAGCGGGCCCAGGGCCGGAAGTCCTGTTACGCGCAGAGCTCAGCGCGGCGGCCCCACAGGACCGCACTCGAAGTACGGACCGCACTCGAAGTGTGGACCGACCGACTCGAAGTGCGGACCTCACTCGAAGCGCGCCGCCAGGAGTACGACGTCCTCCGCGCTGTCCGCCTCGTCCAGCCCGTCCGGCAGCACGGACCGCAGAACATGGTCGGCGAGCGCGCCGGGATCCTCACGCAGCGTCCTGGGGACGCTGGCGGCCGCCGCGTGCAGCCGGGCGAAGGCGCGGTCCATGGGGTCGCCGGTGCGGTGCAGCAGGCCGTCGGTGTAGAGCAGCACGGTCTCGCCGCGCTCGGCTGTCAGTTCGACACTGGGCGCCTCCCAGCAGGCGAGCATGCCCAGGGGCGCGGACAGCGAGGTCTCCACGAACTCGGTGCGCCGTGCGCCGATCACCAGCGGCGGGCTGTGTCCGGCACCGGCGAGCGTGATCTTGCGCAGGGCGGGCTCGCAGTACGCGAAGAGGGCGGTCGCGGAGCGGGCGGGTTCGGTCAGGCGCAGCAGCAGCTCGAGGTCGGACAGGACGGCGACGGGGTCCTCGCCCTCCATCACGGCGTACGCCCGCAGGGAGGCCCTCAGCCGGCCCATGGCGGCGACCGCGCTGGGCCCGGCCCCGGTGACGGAGCCGACCGCGAGGCCGAGCGCGGCGTCGGGCAGCGGCAGCGCGTCGTACCAGTCGCCGCCTCCGCGCGGGCCCGTGCGGTGCCGGGCGGCGAGCTGGACACCGGAGACCCGGGGCAGCCGCGGCGGCAGCAGCTCCTGGGAGATCGTCTTCATGCACGCGCGTGTGCGGTCCAGTTCCAGCAGCCGTGCCAGGTGTTCGGTCGCGTAGCGGGCGTAGAGGCCGACGAGGTGGCGCTGGCGCTCCACCGGTTCGGCGGGTTCGTCGTAGAGCCATACGGCGGCGCCCAGCCGGCCCGCCGCCTTGGTGGACAGGGGCAGCGCGTAGCTCGCGGCGTAGCCGAGCCGGGCGGCCACCTCGCGGTGGCGGGGGTCGAGCCCGTCCTCGGAGAGGAGGTCGGGCTGGGAGATCTCGCCCTCGCCGCCGGGCAGTCCGTCCAGGATCCTGCCGTACGACATGGCGCTGCGCGGGACGGTCTCGATGTGGCCGAGGTCGGCGCGGGCGAGGCCCAGGCCGATGGTGGTGTCCGGGCCGAGTCCGTCGCCCGGTTCCATGACGACGAGACCGCGCCGGGCACCCACGAGGGCGGCTCCGGCGCGCAGCAGCTCCTGCAGCGCGTCGTTCAGTGTCGCGGTGCGCACCAGGCGCTCGGTGAGTTCGTGGAGGGTGGTGAGGTCGGACACCCAGCCGGCGAGCCGATCTTGGAGAACGGCTCCGGGGCCGGTGGACGAGGTGGCCGAAGAGGAGCCCGTCGCGGAACCCGTGACGGAGGTCGTCGGCGCGACAGTGTGTGCGGGCGCGGGAACCGTTGAATCGATTCCGGCCACTTTCGGAACGTGAGGGGCGTTCATGGTGTCCGGCTTTCCGACCGGTGCGTATTGCTCGATAGCATCGCAAACCCCCATGTCGTTCTGCGCCGCTAGCAGTGTCTCCACATGTACACGCACTCGTGAGGGGATGTCCAGCATTGTCCTGCTGGGATTCCTGGTGTCCATGAGACCCTCGGTAACCCTTGCGGGAAAGCAAAGTTGGCTTAAAACTGACTCGGGTAACGGGTTATTGAGGTCGACTGGCCTCGTTCGACGGAGCGTCACAGCGGTCGTGATGGGTACGTACTCGGTGAAGGCCAGGGGTGGTTGGGATCCGCCCGGAACCTGGCGACGGACCCGGGCGTCTTAACCACCGACGACCGTGCCCCATCCTCCCGTGGCGGAGGCGGCAAGAAACAGCGGGACGGCAAAACGCCAGGCGCCGCCACCCCACGCCATGCCCATGCTTCAGACAGACGCAGTATGGACGCGGACGCAGCCAATGCTCGGCCCAGATGGGTTCCCCTTGCCGTGCGCAGGGGTGTGATGCGCCAGCAGGTACGCACAGTGAAGTGATCGACACATGACGTGATGTGATCCACGGTGTTGCCAGGCGTGCAACGGAAAGGAACGAGCGCTCATGCGCGAGATCCTCGGAAGGCGACGCAGGCTCCTGTCCAGGCGAAACAACGGGAGGCCTGAGATGCTCAGCGCGGCCCTGACCTTCGCGACCGATTGGCAGTGGCCCGTACTCCCGGGTGTGGCACCGGACCCGCAGGGGCGTGCCCGCTGCGGGTGCCCGGACCCGGAGTGCACGGTGCCCGGTGCCCACCCCTTCGACCCCGGCCTCCTCGCGGCCACCACCGACGAGCGCATGGTGCGCTGGTGGTGGACCAACCGGCCGTCCGCACCCATCGTGCTGGCCACCGGAGGCAGGGCCCCCTGCGCGGTGAGCCTGCCCGCCCTCGCGGCGGCCCGCGCACTCGACGCGCTCGACCGCACGGGCATGCGCCTCGGCCCGGTCGTCGCGGCGCCCACGCGCTGGGCGATCCTCGTCGCGCCCTACTCCATGGAGCAGCTCGGCGAGCTCCTCTACGCCAAGGACTTCGTGCCGGGATCCTTGCGCTTCCACGGCGAGGGCGGCTACATCGCGCTGCCCCCGTCCGAGACCGGCCAGGGCCAGATCCGCTGGGAGCGCGCACCGCTGCCCGGCTCGGCCGCGCCCTGGGTGCCCGATGTGGAGGCCGTGGTGGACGCGGTGGTGGAGGCGCTCACTCGTACGGGTGTGAGCGCGCCCGAGTTGTAGGGTGCCCGGCGCGCGGTGAGCCGCGCGCCCACCCACGCTCGTTATGTTCCGCACTATGCAGCGTCATTCCGGGGGACACAGAGCCCCATCGTCTCTACGTGCCGGGCCGGACTTCCACAGGGTTCGCCTGGTGGCGCTGGCGGGCCTCGTGGTGTTCACGGTCGCCCTGCCACTGACCGTAGCCTCCGCAGGACCCGTCGGTGACGGGAGCTCCGAGGCCCTACGCGCGTCCCGGACGATCGACGACAAGGGAACGGCAGCCCCCGCCGCGCCCCGTTCCGCTTCCGCGACCCCTCCCGCTTCCGCGCCCGTGCCCCGGCTTCTGGGCCTCGGCCGGGCCACCGCCGCCCGGTGCGGCCCCGAGCTCTCCTCCCCCGACGGCGTCGAGGCACAGACCTGTGTCATGACCCAGGGGGAGGACACCTGGGCGCGCACCTACTACCGCAACGCGACCGGTGACGAGCTGAGCTCCGCACTGAGCCTCATGGGCCCCGCCGGCCGCACCGTGGAGATGAACTGCGTGGTGGGCGCCGAGGACGACCCGGGGGTGTGCGAGACGCCCAGAGGGCGTACGGCGGGGGGTGTGGGGGCGTACACGGCGGTCGCCGAGTTCGCGAGGAGCGCCGGGAGCGGGCCGATGCTGCTGCGGTCGGGAAGCGAGGCGGAGAGCGCCTCGGGGAGCGACTCCGAGAGCACCTCGGGAAGGGGACCGGACAGCGGCCCGTAGCGCGCCTCGGGGAGCAACTCGGCCCCGTAGCAAGGCGGTTGACGCCGCAGGAAAATCCGTACATGGAAAGACCCGGTTGCTGGCGACGGGGGATGCACCAGCAACCGGGCTACTCGAACGGTAACAAGAGATCGGCGGTTCGCAAATTCGATCTCGGCTATTCGGACACGGATTTACCTGTCACCGCCGGGAGTTGTGACAGGAGTCACCTGCTCCCTGAAGCGCCGACCAGCTGACCGGTCGGTCAGTGCCCCAGCTGTGTGTCAGCTGAGCGTGACCTGTCGGTTCGTGAGGCCGCCGCGTGCCCGCCGCTCGTCCGGGGTGAGCGGTGCGTCCGAGGCCAGGGCGGTCGCGAGGCGCTCGGCGAACTCGGCCGCCGGCTTTTCCACATCGTCGGCCGTGACGCCCGTCGGCAGGTCCCAGACCGGCACCATGAGCCCGTGCGCACGGAAGGAACCGACCAGCCGCGTGCCCTCGCCGAGGCTCGAGCGACCGGCCGCGTGCAGCCGCGCGAGCGCGTCCAGAAGCTGCTCCTCTGGGTACGGCATCACCCAGCGCAGGTGGTTCTTGTCGGGGGTCTCGCACCAGTACGCCGCGTCCACGCCGGAGAGCTTCACGGTCGGGATCGCCGCCGCGTTGGCCCGCTCCAGGGAGGCGGTGACCTCCGGCGTCGAGTGCTCCGCGTCCGGGACCCAGAACTCGAAGCCCGAGTGCACAACTGGCTCGAACGCGCCTTCGGGGTCGAGCAGTTCCTGCAGTCGCGGGCCGTCGGCCGGGGCGCGGCGGCCCTGGATCGGGGTGCCGGGCTGGGCCGTGAGCGCGCGCTGGAGGGTGTCGGCGAGGTCGCGGCTGATGTCGCCGGACGCCGTGTCGTTCTGCAGGCCGATCAGGACCGAGCCGTCGTCGCGGCGCAGCGCGGGCCAGGCCATCGGCAGGACGGTGGCGAGCGTCACCGAGGGAACTCCCTCGGGCAGGCTCTCCTTGAGCTTCAGCTCGACCGTGGCGGCGGGCACCAGCTCGCGCAGCGCGACCCAGTCGCCCTCGCTCGGCAGGCCCTCGAAGGGGCGCTGGACCAGCTCCGTCACCGCGTGTGCGGCCGCCCGGCCGTGGCAGGCCTTGTAGCGGCGGCCGCTGCCGCAGGGGCAGGGCTCGCGAGCGCCGACTACCGGGATCTCCCCGTCCTTGAGCTGAGGCTGCTTGGCCTTCGTCTGGGGTCGCTTCTTGGCCATCGTGGGTGTCTCCCGATCACGGCTCGTCTCGTACTGGCGCGAGCCTAGCCGCTCGTACGTCAGCCGACGGGACCCTGTGGACAACGCACCGAGTCGTCACGGAACCGGACCTTCCGTCCGGGGCTTCCGCCCGCGGTTTCCGCCCCGTCCCGTCGCGCCCCGCTCCGCCGCGTCCCGTCCCGTCCTGGTCAGTCCAAGTCGTCGAAGGCGTCCGTGAAGTCCAGCCCGGGCAGTCCCGTCACACCCGGTGACGCGACGCGCGTAGCGAAGTCGTCACGCCGACGCGCGGCGGCCGTGTCCGTCACGTCGTCCTGGACGACGACCCACACGGTGACCTCTCCGCGGGTGTCGTCCCGTACGCCCCAGTCCTTGGCCAGCGCCGTGATGATGTTCAGCCCGCGGCCGCCGTGTGCGGTGACCGAGGGCGTGGCGGGAACCGGGCGGGTCGGACCACCGCCGTCCGTCACCTCGACGGTGAGCCTCCCGGAAGCGTCGACGCGCCACGCGGCCCGGACGTCGCCGTCCCCGACGAGGGCGTCGCCGAGGGGCCTGCCGTGCCGGCACGCATTGCTCAAAAGTTCGGAAAGGATCAGTACGGCGTCGTCGATGACCGATTCCGTCACTCCACCGGTGCGCAGTTGATCGCGCATCCGATGTCTTGCTTTCCCCACGCCCGCAGGGCCATGGGGAACGGCCATGCTCGACGACGTGGGCACCTCCTGTGCCACCACCAACGCCACCCCCGAGACCTCCTTTGCCCCACGCCACGGTGTGGATGCCCCTCTGGACTGAACCGGAAACCGGCCAATCCACGTCTGCTGACGCACTCGTAACGATCGAATACGGAACGAACGCGCCGGTGCACTCCCTGTAACCGAGTGGCTGGATTTCGGCGGTGGTTGACGTGGTTCGACGGCCGTCGTCGGCACCTCGAGCGGTGGTTTCCGGACGATGGGCCGCGAGGTCAGCGGCCGAGTTGGTGCAGCACCGCGCGTGGGCGGTTGGTGATGATGGCGTCGATGCCCAGTTCAACGCAGAGATCGACGTCCTCGGGTTCGTTCACCGTCCAGACGTGGACCTGATGACCGGCTCTTTTCAGCCGTTCGATGTATCCGGGGTGACTGCGTACGATCCGCATCGAGGGGCCTGCGATCCGGACACCGACCGGCAGTCGTCCGTCGCGCAGCCGGGGCGAGATGAACTGCAGAAGATAGACCGTCGGCAGCGTCGGGGACGCGGACCGGACGCGGTGCAGGGAGCGCGCCGAGAAGCTCATGACGCGCACCGGGGAGGTGGCGGCGCTCGCCGGGGCGTCCAGGCCGAAGCGCTTCAGGAGGAGCAGCAGCCGGTCCTCGACCTGGCCCGCCCAACGCGTGGGGTGCTTGGTCTCGATGGCCAGCTCCACGCGGCGGCCCGCGTCGGCGACGAGTTCGAGCAGTCGCTCCAGGGTGAGCACGGAGGTGTCCTGCGGGTCCCCGGGGCCGTACTCCCAGTCGGGGGACTCGTCGCGGTTCTTCCAGGAGCCGAAGTCCAGGGCGGCGAGCTCGGCGAGCTCCAGGGCGGAGACGGCTCCGCGGCCGTTGGACGTACGGTTGACGCGGCGGTCGTGTACACAGACGAGATGTCCGTCCGCGGTCAGCCGTACATCGCACTCGAGGGCGTCCGCACCGTCCTCGATCGCCTTCTTGTACGCGGCCAGGGTGTGCTCGGGAGCCTCTTCGGAGGCCCCGCGGTGGGCGACGACCTGAATCGGGTGCTGTCGTGCGTGGGTCACCGCGTCATGGTGCCACCGTCGCAGGGCCGACGTGGGGGCTGAGACACCAGGAATGTTTCTTTTTAGTATAAAAAGCCCGATATAAAGGATGGTCCTGGACCCACAGCCACCGCTTATGGTGCTCTGACGTCCCGTGGGAAAAGCTGACGGCGTACAAAAAGCACATGCACACCAGCACAGCTGCATCGCGCCGGACCGTCTGACAAGCGTGAGTGAGCGTGACCGAGTGCGACCGAGAACAACAGCCGTGGACCGAGGAGAAGAGCTGTGAGCACCGAGAACGAGGGCACTGCAGTACCCCCGGCCCCGTCCGCACCTCCTGTGCCGGTGGAAACTCCCGCTGCTTCCGCGCAGAGCGCTGCGCCCGAAGGGGGCGCGCCGACCGCCCAGCTCCCGGCGGTGCCTCCGAGCGCCCCCGGCGCACCGGAGCAGACACCGGCGTACGCGTCGATGGGCGCCGGGGCTCCTGAGGCGCACGGGCACGCCCCCGGAGCGCCGGTCTCCGCCGCCGAGGCGGGCTGGCCGCCCCCGCCGCCCGCCGTTCCCTCGTACGCGGACGGTGGCGGCTCGGGAGCGGGCGGCTGGGGCTCCTCCTACGAGCAGCCCGCGCCGAAGCCCAAGAACGGGCGCGGCGGCCTGGTCGCGGCGATCCTGGTGGCCGCGCTGGTCGCGGGCGGCGTCGGCGGCGGCATCGGCTACTCGCTGGCCAAGAACAACGACAACTCCACCGACTCGACGACCGTCTCCGCGCCGAGCGGCAGTGGTGACGTGAAGCGGGCCTCGGGCACGGTCGCGAACGTGGCCGCCAAGGCGCTGCCGAGCACCGTCACCATCGAGGCCGAGAGCAGCAGCGGTTCGGGCGGCACCGGCACCGGGTTCGTCTTCGACACCCAGGGCCACATCCTCACCAACAACCACGTCGTGGCGGACGCGGTCGACGGCGGCAAGCTCACCGCGACCTTCCCCAACGGCAAGAAGTACGACGCCGAGGTCGTCGGCCACGCGCAGGGCTACGACGTCGCGGTCATCAAGCTCAAGAACGCGCCGTCGGACCTGAAGCCGCTCACCCTGGGTGACTCCGACGCGGTGGCGGTCGGCGACTCCACGATCGCGATCGGCGCGCCCTTCGGCCTCTCGAACACGGTGACCACGGGCATCATCAGCGCCAAGAACCGCCCCGTGGCCTCCAGCGACGGCAGTGCCAGCAGCAAGGCCTCCTACATGAGCGCCCTGCAGACGGACGCCTCGATCAACCCGGGCAACTCCGGTGGCCCTCTCCTGGACGCCCAGGGCGCGGTCATCGGCATCAACTCGGCGATCCAGTCCTCGAGCAGCGGCGGTCTGGGCGGCACCAGCCAGTCCGGCTCCATCGGCCTCGGCTTCGCGATCCCGATCAACCAGGCCAAGCACGTCGCCCAGCAGCTGATCAAGACCGGCAAGCCGGTCTACCCGGTGATCGGCGCCTCGGTCTCCCTCGAGGACGGCACCGGCGGCGCGAAGATCACCGAGCAGGGCGCGAGCGGCTCCGCGGCGGTCACCTCCGGCGGCCCCGCCGACAAGGCCGGTCTGAAGCCCGGCGACGTCATCACCAAGCTCGACGACCAGGTGATCGACAGCGGCCCGACCCTCATCGGCGAGATCTGGACCCACCAGCCCGGCGACGTCGTGAAGCTCACGTACACGCGCGACGGAAAGACCCACACGGCCGAGGTCACCCTCGGACAGCGCGACGGCGACAGCTGACCGGTTAGTCTTGTCCCCGCGCCACCGACGATCGCCGGTGGCGCGGGGTGGGTTGCCCGAGCGGCCTAAGGGAACGGTCTTGAAAACCGTCGTGGCAGCGATGTCACCGTGGGTTCAAATCCCACACCCACCGCAGGTGAACGGCCCCTGACCGGTAAATCGGTCGGGGGCCGTTCTCATGGGCGTTGTCCGCCAACCACCGTGGTTCCCCGTCCACCGTGGTTCCCCGTCAGTTACCGGTGGATCGGGCACGGCAGGGGCACGGCATCTTCTGATCCGTAGCTCTGTGTGGATCGGTCGCTGATGGTCATGCGGTTGCGCCGAGGTCCTACACGCACGCCGCCGACCGGGGTGGTTGCTGTGGTTGCTGTATTTCGCTGCTGTGCCGCAGCCGGCTATCCGCTGAGAGCGTTCACGAGAGCCACGAAGACGCCCACGCCGAAGACAGCGAGGACGACGAACCCGACCGCCACCAACGAGCAACACGAGGCGACCGCCACCACGACCCACGCCCGCCCCACGGCCCGGTGGTACGCGGTGTCATCGCCCCAGTTCTGATCAACCATGTCGCCCCTCTCCCCGCGCACTGTACGGAGTGGTCGACGGAGTGCATCAGGGGCGGGCACCTTCGGCGGCAAGGCCACCCGGCGGAGCGGAGTGCACCCGGGTGCCTGCAGAGCCTCAGGGCACCCCCTTCGGCAGGCCCGCGACGGCTCACAGTTCGAAGTCCTGGGCGGCTTCCTCCCAGGGGATGGCGCGCAGGGCCGGATCTGCGGTGTGGCCGGACGGGATGTCGGGGGTGGCCTGGAACCACGCGACCGCGAGGGCCGAGCGGTGCAGGACGGGGTCGACGGCGGGGTCGACCGCGCTGGAAAGGAAGAGGCCGACGCAGGTCACGGCGGGGAGCAGTTCGACCGGGCCGAAGCCGCGGGCGGGCAGGTCCGGATGGTCTCGGTGGGGTGTGACGAGGTGCGTCGGGGTGTTGGGGAACGCCGCCGCGGTACGCCGGGCCAGGCGGTCGACGATGCCGTCGTTCCAGCGCTTGAAGGGGTAGCCCTCGAGCATTCCGCCGTAGGTCGAGGTGAGACGCAGGTCGGATATCTCGACGGTTCTGCCCGAGGTGAGGGTGACGCGGGTCAGTGCCATGGCGCGCAGCCTAGGGACGGGCGGTTCGTGGTGTCGTTCAGTTTTCCGGTGGTCCGGGGCGTGGGAACGTCATCCGGGACGCCGAGGCGATCGTCGAGCGGGCCTCGCGTTCGGTGAGGCCGGTGCGGACGGCGGCTTCGACGAGTGCGGTGGTCAGCTCCGGGCCGATGCCGTTCTCGTAGGCGCGGCAGGCGGCCCAGAAGAGGCGGGTGTTGCGCTGGCCCTCGTGGGCGGCGAGCACGAACTGGACCAGCCCCTGGCCGTGTTGGCCGGTCGCAGGGGGCGCGCGGTGGTGTGCGCGGGGCGGGGGCGTGAGCAGGCGCAGGAGTTCGTGCGGACAGGGCGCGGGCGCCAACTGGGCGGTGCCCGGGGCCGTTCCGTACACGCCGTGCTCGGTGCGGGAGCCGGGGCCGACCAGGTAGCCGCCGGCGCCGCGGATGTCGATGCCCGGGGCCAGTCGGCTCGCCGAGTTGGGGACGACCACGTCGGGCGGTCCGGTCAGCCAGAGGTGGCGGCCGCCGCTCGGGGTCAGCACGACCACAGTCTCCGGGATCGTGAACAGGTGGCGCAGGGCCAGTTCGCGCAGGGCGGCCGAGGAGTCCGTACCGGATTTGGTGTCGAGGTCGATGCCGATGAGGCGGTGCGGGTCGAGGCCGCAGGCGATGCCGTAGCCGGTCGCCCAGGGCGCGGCGGCGAAGAGCGCGCGGATGCGGCGGGGGTCGGTGGAGGCGTCGTACACGCCGTGTCCGAAGCGGCCGCATTCGCCGTGGCAGGGAGGGGACGTCGGGTCGGGATCGGGGTCGTCGCGGTGGGGGGAGCGCAGGGCCGGGAGCTTCGTGCGGGACAGCGGGATCACCGCGAGGCCGCGTTCGGCGGCGGACAGGGCGTGGGCCAGGGCCAGGGTCGTGGCCTGCCGGTCGATGGTGGCCATGCATCCATGTTCGTACGAGTGTTCGAAAAAGGGAAGGGCTTGCCGGACGTGGGGGCGCCGGGAAGGCGATTTAGGAGGGATTGGCCAAAAAGCGGCGGAACGGTTCCCCTCTTGGGGCGCCCGGGGTCGAGCTGTCCGATCCGGTCTGAGCTGGGGTTTCTTGTCATGAAGAGGGTTTATCGACATGTACTCACGCTTGAGGGCGAATCACGGCTTCCGGGGTGGTTCGCCAGGGATTCGGTGGGCAACTCTGGAGTCGCGACGTCGTGATCAGCGCCGGGGCGGTCGGCCAACCGCCTTGGAACGAGCAGTACTTCCCGGTTCGCGCCGGTCCGTACATCCGGTTCTTGGAGGAATTCACATGGCAAGCATCCGTACCGCCCGCGTTCTCGCCGCCGTCTCGGCCCTGCCCCTCGCCGCCGCCCTCTTCACGGGTGTCGCCGCCGCGGACAACGGCGCCTTCGCGGACGACGGATCGAACGCGGGCGTGGCAACCGTCAGCGGCAGCGGGGTCGGACACAACAACAGCGGCAACTCCTCCACCACGCAACAGCAGGCGATCGGCTCCGGGGCCTCGAACCGGAACAACACGGCCCAGGTCAACGACTCCGCGTTCACGGCCATCGACCAGTCGACCGCCGTCGTCAACTTCACCAACCTCTGGTGAGTCGGGGCCGATTCGCCCGCTCTCGACGGGCTCATCGGCCTTGAAGCACCGTGTGGGGAGCTCTGCGGGGTGGAAACGCGTCTGCGCGACGGCACTTCGGTGCCGTCGCGCAGACGTTTTCGCGTGTCCGTCCTCGGCGGTCCCCTCCCGCCGTGACCTTGACAGCTCTCATTATCTGACGGACAGTCAGAAAACCTTGTTCGTACGAGGTCCGGGAGGGCCGCCGCCGTGCACCTCGCCCCCACCGAGCGCCAGCAACGGCTGCGCGCCGAACTGCGTACGTACTTCCGGGACCTGATGCCCGACGGTCCCCCGCCCGCCGACGACCCCGGCAGGCAGCGCGCGCTGCTGCGTCGCATCGGCGCCGACGGACTGCTCGGGATCGGCTGGCCCGTCGCGTACGGGGGCCAAGGGCGCGGAGCCGACGAGCAGTTCGTGTTCTTCGACGAGGCGTACCGGGCCGGAGCGCCGGTGTCGATGGTCACGCTGAACACCGTCGGACCGACCCTCATGAAGTACGGGAGCGAGGCGCAGAAGGAGTACTTCCTGCCGCGCGTCCTCAGGGGCGACCTCGTCTTCGCGATCGGGTACTCGGAGCCCTCGGCGGGCACGGACCTGGCCTCGCTGCGCACCCGCGCCGTGCGGGAGGGCGAGTCCTGGCTGATCGACGGGCAGAAGATCTTCACCTCCAACGCCCAGCACGCCGACTGGATCTGGCTCGCCTGCCGCACCGACCCCGACGCGCCCAAGCACCGGGGCATCTCGATCGTTCTCGTGCCCACAGACGCGCCGGGCTTCTCGTGGACACCGATCGAGACGGTGGGCGGGCTGACCACCACGGCCACGTACTACGACGGCATCCGCGTCCCCTCCTCGAACCTCGTCGGCGAGGAGAACGGCGGCTGGGAGCTCATCACCAACCAGCTCAACCACGAGCGGGTCGCCCTCGCCGCGATCGGCATGCAGGCCGAGGACTTCTACGCGGCCGCGCTGCGGGCGGCGCGCACCCCCGATCCGGTGACGGGGCGGCGCCGGGTTGACGAGCCCTGGGTGCGTTTTCGGCTGGCCGAGGTGCATGCCCGGCTGGCGGCATCACGCCTGCTCAACTGGCGTTTGGTGGGGGATGTCGGGGCTGGCCGACTGGCCCCGGGCGACGCGAGCGGCGTGAAGGTCGCGGGAACGGAATCGGCGGTCGCTTCGTACCGAATGTGTCAGGAAGTCGTGGGTGCGCAGGCGCTGGTGCGCTCCGGTTCGCCGGGTGTGTTCGGGGACGGCGAGCTGGAGCGGATGAACAGGGCGGCGCAGATCAACACGTTCGGGGGCGGGGTGAGCGAGGTGCAGCGGGAGATCGTGGCGACCATGCGGCTCGGGATGACGAGGGGGCGGCGGTGAGCGACGAGGCGGCCGAGCTGGAGGCGCGGCTCAAGGCGTACGAAGGGCGTGCGGCCGCCGTCGCGGGCGTGGGCAAGGACCCGGTCAACGAGCCGATGATCCGGCACTGGTGCGAGGCGATGGGCGACACCAACGCGGCGTACACGGGTCCGGGCGCCGTGGCGCCGCCCACCATGCTCCAGGCGTGGACGATGGGCGGCCTGTCCGGGCACGAGGGCCGCTCGGACGCGTACGACGAGCTGCTCGGCCTGCTCGACGAGGCCGGCTGCACCTCCGTGGTCGCCACCGACTGCGAGCAGGAGTATCTGCGCCCGCTGCGGCCCGGCGACGAGATCACCTTCGACGCCGTGATCGAGTCGGTCTCCGAGCGCAAGACCACCAAGCTGGGCACCGGGCACTTCGTCACGACACGGATGGACGTACGGGCGAACGGGGAGCCGGCGGGGACGCACCGGTTCCGGATCCTCAAGTACGCCCCGGCGCGCACCAGGTCCAAGGCGGCCCGGCCACGACCGGTCGTCAACCGGGACAACGCCGGGTTCTGGGAGGGCGTAGGCCGGCACCAGCTGCTGATCCAGCGGTGCGGCGGCTGCGGGACGCTGCGGTTTCCCTGGCTGCCGGGGTGCGGCGCGTGCGGCTCCCCGGAGTGGGACACGGTCGAGGCGAGCGGAGACGGGACGGTCTACTCGTACGTCGTCATGCACCACCCGCCGTTCCCCGCCTTCGACCCTCCGTACGCCGTCGGCCTGATCGAGCTCGCCGAGGGCGTCCGGATCGTCAGCAACGTCATCGGGGTGCCGTACGACAAGGTGCGGATCGGGGTGCCCGTGCGGCTCCGGTTCGAGCGGTACGACGAGGAGCTGGTGCTGCCGGTCTTCCGCGCCGGTGCGGAGGGGGGACGCTGACATGGACTTCACGCCCACCGAGGAACAGGCGGCCGCCCGCGATCTGGCCGCGCGGATCTTCGGCGACCTCTCCACCCCGGAGCGGCTCGCTGCGGCCGGCACCGGCAGCGACGCCGAGACATGGAAGGCGCTGTGCGCGGCCGGGCTGGTGGCGGCCGTCGCGGACACGGGGCTCGTCGGCCTGGTGCTGCTCCTGGAGGAGCAGGGGCGGACCACGGCCCAGGTGCCGTTCGCGGCGAGCTGTGTGTACGGGCTGCTGGCGGTGTCCGCCCACGGATCACCGGAGCAGTGGGAGCGGCTGCTGCCGGGGATCGGGGACGGGACGGCGGTGGTCTGCGGGGCGGTCTTCGAGCCGGGAGGCGTTCGGGCGGACGCGGCGGGGCGGTTGAGCGGAGTCGTCCCCGTGGTGCCGTGGCTGCGGGACGCCACCCATGTGCTCGTCGCGGACGACCGGCGCCGGTTGTGGCTCGCGCGGACCGCTGACGCGCGGTGCGCGCCGGTCGAGCTGACGGCGCCCTGGGCGGCGGGGCGGCTGACACTCGACGGGACGCCGGGGGAGCCGGTGGGCGGGACGGACGCGTACGACGACGTGCTCGCCACCGCCCGGACGGCCTTCGCGGGGCTGCAGGCCGGGGTGTGCGCCGGGTCGCTGGCACGAGCCGTGGAGCACACCAACACACGCGAGCAGTTCGGACGCCCGCTCGCCGCCAAGCAGGGTGTCCAACTCCGGGCCGCGGACGCGTACATGGACACCGAGGCGATACGGGTGACGGCGTACGAGGCGGCGTGGCGGCGCGACGAGGGGCTCGCGTACGCGACGCACGCGCTGACCGCGGCCTGGTGGGCGTCCGAGGCGGGTCAGCGGGTCGTTCACGCGGGCCAGCATCTGCACGGAGGGACGGGCGCCGACCTGGAGCACCCGGTGCACCGGCACTTCCTGTGGGGGAGGCAGCTGGACGCGTACCTGGGGTGCGGGAGCGAAGTCCTCCAGGAACTGGGGGAGCTGATCGCGAGCGGGGAGGAGGAGACATGAGGGTCGGGGATTGGGAGCGCGTGCGGGGCGTAGAGGGACAGCGTGTGCGGGCTGGGAAGGGCGAGCGCGTCCGGGCCGGAGCGGGCGAGTGCGTGCGGGCCGGTGACGAGCTGCCGCCGCTGGAGATCGAGATCACGCGCACGCTGATCGTGGCCGGGGCGATCGCGTCCCGGGACTACCAGGACGTGCACCACGACGCCGAGCTGGCACGGCACAGGGGCTCTCCCGACGTCTTCATGAACATCCTGACCACCAACGGCCTCGTCGGGCGGTACATCACGGACCACTTCGGACCGGACGCCGTCCTCCGCAAGGTGTCCATACGGCTGGGAGCGCCCAACTACCCCGGCGACACGATGGTGTTGACCGGCAGGGTCGAAGAGGTCGAGGGCGACACCGCGACCGTGCGCGTCGCCGGGGCGAACGGCATCGGCAGACATGTGACCGGGACCGTGACGGTCACCCTGCCGCCCGGAGGCGCCTCGTGAGCGTACGCACGAAGGACCGGCTCGGCGGCCGGGCGGCGATCGTCGGGATCGGGGCCACCGAGTTCTCCAAGGACTCCGGGCGCAGCGAGCTGACGCTCGCCGCGGAGGCGGTGCGGGCGGCGCTCGACGACGCGGGGCTGACACCGGCCGAGGTGGACGGGATGGTCACGTTCACCATGGACACCAGCCCGGAGATCACCGTCGCCCAGGCGGCCGGGATCGGCGAGCTGTCCTTCTTCTCCCGGGTGCACTACGGAGGCGGTGCGGCCTGCGCGACCGTCCAGCAGGCGGCGCTCGCGGTGGCGACCGGGGTGGCCGAGGTCGTCGTCTGCTACCGGGCGTTCAACGAGAGGTCGGGGCGGAGATTCGGAGCGGGGGTGCAGCAGCGGGAGCCGTCGGCCGAGGGTGTCGCGCTGGGCTGGGCCCTGCCGTTCGGGCTGCTCACCCCGGCGTCCTGGGTGGCGATGGCGGCCCAGCGGTATCTGCACACCTACGGACTGACGCCCGAGGCGTTCGGCCACGTCGCCGTGGTGGACCGCAAGTACGCGGCGACGAACCCGGCGGCGTACTTCCACGGCAGACCGATCACCCTCGCCGAACACGCGGCCTCGCGGTGGATCGTGGAGCCGCTGCGGCTGCTGGACTGCTGCCAGGAGACGGACGGTGGCCAGGCGTTGGTCGTCACCTCCGTGGAGCGTGCCCGGGACCTGCCGCATCCGCCCGCGGTGATCACGGCGGCGGCCCAGGGCGCGGGCCGGGCGCAGGAGCAGATGACGAGTTTCTACCGGGACGAGTTGACCGGGCTGCCGGAGATGGGGGTCGTGGCGCGCCAGCTGTGGCGGACCTCGGGGCTGACCCCTACGGACATCGACGTGGGCATCCTGTACGACCACTTCACGCCGTTCGTGCTGATGCAGTTGGAGGAGTTCGGGTTCTGCAAGCCGGGGGAGGCCGCGGACTTCGTCGCCGAGGAGCGGCTGCCGCTGAACACCCATGGGGGGCAACTCGGGGAGGCGTATCTGCACGGGATGAACGGGGTGGCGGAGGCCGTACGCCAACTGCGCGGCACGTCCGTGAACCAGATACCGGGCGCCGGTCGCACCCTGGTCACCGCGGGCACCGGGGTCCCCACGTCGGGGTTGATCCTGGGGGCGGACGGGGGATGAGTACGCTGTCGGGCTCTCCCCGCTCTCCCCGCTCGCCCCGCGTCACGGAGCCTTCGGGGCCCCTCGGGGACATCCCGGGTAGTACGGCGGCAGCCGCCGTACTACGGCCGTACGGGTCTCTCAGGGGTGAACCCTCAGGGTGCAGGCGCCGCTCGTCCACCCTCAGGAGGTGGGGCCAGCCCCCCTCCTACAACCTGAGGGGGACACCTCTTCGGGACCTGCGGCCGATCCGAAAAGGTAGGGGTCACTCCTAGCGTGGAGCCATGACCTCACTCGTCTGCACCAGCGGTTCGAACGGCGGGACGCGGACCCTTCCGTATCCGTCGTTCTCGTCGTACATGAAGGCCCGCCAGCCGGTGCTGCTGCGTACCGCCCGCTCGCTGACCGCGAACCCGAGCGACGCCGAGGACCTGCTGCAGACCGCGCTGACCAAGACCTACGTCGCGTGGGAGCGGATCGAGGACCACCGCGCGCTCGACGGCTATGTACGGCGTGCGCTGCTGAACACCCGGACCTCGCAGTGGCGCAAGCGCAAGGTGGACGAGTTCGTGTGCGACGAGCTCCCGGAGCCGGAGGACGTCCCCGCCGGGGACCCGGCCGAGCAGCAGGCGCTGCACGACGCGATGTGGCGCGCGATCATGAAGCTTCCAGCGCGGCAGCGGGCCATGGTCGTCCTGCGGTATTACGAGGACCTGAGCGAGGCACAGACCGCGGAGGTGCTCGGTGTCTCCGTCGGCACGGTCAAGTCGGCGGTGTCACGGGCGCTGGGCAAGCTGCGCGAGGACCCGGAGCTGGAACCCGTGCGCTGACCCTCGGCAGATCCGGGCCGAACGGCCCCTGCGGAAAAGTTCCCGTCCGAGCCGAACGACCCCTGTGACCTGATCGATCGTCCGGAGCTAGTGACATACCGCGTGGTATGTGCGCAGAATCAGCGCATCCCTTACCACCTCGTAGGCAATGTCGCCCCGGGAGGACGCCGTGCTGAGCACGATGCAGGACGTACCGCTGCTGATCTCGAGGATCCTGACCCACGGGTCGGCCATCCATGGCACCTCGCAGGTGATCACCTGGACGGGTGAGGGAGAGCCGCAGCGCCGTTCCTACGCCGAGATCGGCGACCGGGCCGCCCAACTCGCGCACGCGCTGCGCGAGGACCTCGGTGTCGAGGACGACGACCGTGTGGCGACGCTGATGTGGAACAACGCCGAGCATGTCGAGGCGTACTTCGGGATCCCCTCCATGGGCGCGGTCCTGCACACGCTCAACCTCCGCCTCCCCGCGGAACAACTCGTCTTCATCGTCAACCACGCCGCCGACCGCGTGATCATCGCCAACGGCTCGCTGCTCCCGCTGCTCGCGCCGCTGCTCCCCCATCTGCCGACGGTCGAGCACGTGGTCGTCTCGGGCCCCGGTGACCGTTCGCTGCTCGAGGGCGCGAGCGTCCAGGTGCACGAGTACGACGAGCTGATCGCGGGCAAGCCGACCACGTACGACTGGCCGGAGCTGGACGAGCGTGCCGCCGCGGCCATGTGTTACACCTCCGGCACCACCGGCGACCCCAAGGGCGTCATCTACTCCCACCGTTCGATCTATCTGCACTCCATGCAGGTCAACATGGCCCAGTCGATGGGGCTCACCGACCAGGACACCTCGCTCGTGGTGGTCCCCCAGTTCCACGTCAACGCCTGGGGCTTGCCGCACGCCACGTTCATGACCGGCGTCAACCTCCTCATGCCGGACCGTTTCCTCCAGCCCGCGCCGCTCGCCGAGATGATCGAGTCCGAGCGGCCGACGCACGCCGCGGCCGTCCCCACCATCTGGCAGGGCCTGCTCGGCGAACTGCACGCCAAGCCCCGGGACGTCTCCTCGCTCACCCAGGTCACCATCGGTGGCTCGGCCTGCCCGCCCTCCCTCATGGAGGCCTTCGACAAGCTGGGCATGCGCGTCTGCCACGCCTGGGGCATGACGGAGACCTCCCCGCTGGGCACGATCGCCCGGCCGCCGGCCAGTGTCGTCGGCACGGACGAGGAGTTCGCGTACCGCCTCACCCAGGGCCGCTTCCCGGCCGGCGTGGAGGCCCGACTCACCGGCCCCGGCGGCGAACGCCTCCCCTGGGACGGCGAGTCCGCGGGCGAGCTGGAGGTGCGCGGCCCCTGGATCGCGGGCGCCTACTACGGCGGCCAGGGCTCCGAACCGGTTCGCCCCGCCGACAAGTTCAGCGAGGACGGCTGGCTCAAGACCGGCGACGTCGGCACGATAAGCCACGACGGCTTCCTGACCCTCACCGACCGCGCCAAGGACGTCATCAAGTCGGGCGGCGAGTGGATCTCCTCCGTCGACCTGGAGAACGCGCTGATGTCCCACCCGGCCGTCGCCGAGGCCGCCGTCGTCGCCGTCCCTGACGACAAGTGGGGCGAGCGCCCCCTCGCCACGGTCGTCCTGAGGGAGGGCGCCACCACCGACTTCGTGTCGCTGCGCACCTTCCTCGCCGAGGAGGGCAAGATCGCCAAGTGGCAGCTCCCCGAGCGCTGGACGATCATCGAGTCGGTCCCGAAGACGAGCGTCGGCAAGTTCGACAAGAAGGTGCTGCGCAGGCAGTACGCGGAGGGCACGCTGGACGTCACCCAGCTCTGAGGTCCTCGACGGCAGAATGACGGTTGGGGTGCTGTTTCACGTGAAACAGCACCCCAACCGTCGTATGTGTGAACCCAGTTAGAGGCCTGCGGCGCAGCGGGTCAGTTCGTGCCGATGCGCGCCAGCAGATCCACGATCCGGTCCTGCACCTCGACGCTCGTCGAGCGCTCGGCGAGGAACAGGACCGTCTCACCCGCGGCGAGGCGCGGCAGTTCGGCCTGGTCGACAGCCGCGGTGTAGACGACGAGCGGGGTGCGGTTCAACTGCCCGTTCGCCCGCAGCCAGTCCACGATCCCGGCGCGCCGACGCCGTACCTGCATCAGATCCATCACGACCAGGTTCGGCCGCATCTGAGAGGCCAGCGTGACGGCGTCCGCGTCCGTGGACGCCCGCGCCACCTGCATTCCGCGCCGCTCCAGCGTCGAGGTCAACGCCAGCGCGATCTCCGCGTGCTCCTCGATGAGCAGGACACGCGGCGGGTGCTGGTCGGAGTCCCGCGGCGCGAGCGCCTTCAGGAGTACGGCGGGATCGGCGCCGTACGCCGCCTCCCGCGTCGCCTGCCCCAGTCCCGCCGTCACCAGTACCGGGACCTCGGCGGCGACGGCGGCCTGGCGCAGCGACTGCAGCGCGGTGCGGGTGATCGGACCGGTCAGCGGGTCCACGAACAGCGCGGCCGGGAACGCGGCGATCTGCGCGTCCACCTCCTCGCGCGAGTTCACGATGACGGGCCGGTAGCCGCGGTCGCTCAGCGCCTGCTGGGTCGTCACGTCCGGCGCGGGCCACACGAGGAGGCGGCGCGGGTTGTCCAGCGGCTCCGGGGGCAGCTCGTCGTCCACGGGCCGCGGCTGCGGCTGGTCGGCGACCTCGACCGCGCCACCGGGACCGTCCAGCGGCTCAGGACCCTCGTCGGCGTTCTTGTCCGGGGCTCCTATGGCGTACGACCGACCGGCGCCCTCGGTCGCTCCGGGCAGCCTCGGCCCGGGAGCCGTGGCGGTCTGCCCGGCCTGCGGGTGCGGACGCGCCGTCGTTTCGGGGCGCTCGGAGGCGGGCTCGGGGGGAGTGCCGAGCTTGCGGCGGCGGCCGGAGCCGTTGGTCTGGTGCGGGGGAGGCGTGGCGGTCTGCTGTGCCTGCGCCTGGGCCTGGGCCGGTACGGCCCCCGGCTGGTTCGGCGTCGACTGACGGCTGAACGGCACGCCCTGCCCGAGCGTCCGCACGCTGAACGCGCGCCCCTGCGTCGAGTTGGGGTCGATCGGCGCGGCGGCCTCGGCGGGCAGCGGCTGGGCGACCCGCGGCTGAGCACCCGGCCGGGGCACCGGCTGCGCGGGCTGCTCCGGCGGGAGGGGGGTGCCGGGGGCAGGAGTCTGCGCCTGCGGTTGCGGCTGGGCCCGGCGGGCGGCGGCCGCCGCCGGGGCGGGGGCACCAGGCGGTACGGGGGTGCCGGCGCCGGAGGTGTCGTCGGCGTTCGGGGCCGGCCAAGGGGCCGGGGCCTGCGCGGGGACGGCCTGTGCCGGGGCTCCGGGTGCCGGGGTGGCCGGTACGGGGACGCCCTGGGCCGGAACCGCCGCCGCGTCCGGCCGAGCCGGGGCCGGGGCCGGGGCCTGGCGTTTCCGCACTCCCGACGGCGCGGAAACCGGGTGCGGCTGGGGCGGAGTGTGATCGTCGGCCGGGTCGTGCGGCATCCCGTCGTGCCGGCCCTCGTCCCCCTGGCCCCGACCGGCGACGGCACCGACGGCGTCGCCCGCCTGTTCCAGGAGCTGCTGCTGGGCCCTTTGCGCCTGCTGGGCCTGTTCGGCCTGGATGTACTCGGGTGAACGGTCCGCCTCCGCGGGCGGAAGCGCGAACACGGTCCGGGCGCCCCCTTCCTGCACGGCTGCCCGCTCGGCCGCCGCGGCCAGCGCCCGCCGACGTCGACCGGTCGGCTGCGCGCCGGCACCTTCGGCGGGGACGGCCTCCGGGGCACCCGGAGCAACGGGCGCGCTCGGGGCGCTGGGAGCCGCGGGCAACGCGGGCGGCAGCGCGTGCTGTTCGCCGTCACGCCGCGCCCGCCGCCCGGACGGCACGGGCACCCCTTGCGGAGAAGCCACGGGAACCCCCTGCGGAGGCACCGTCCCGCCCAGTCCCGTACCCACGGCCGCGGTTCCCGCCGCGTGCTCGGCCGCCATGACGACCGCGCCCTCCGACACACCCTCGGCCGCGTCGCCGTCCGCGCCCTCGACCGGGCTCGGCCGCCCACGACGGCGCCCGGTGGCGACGCCATCGCCGTCACCGGGACCCTGGGCCTGCGCGGGCACGGACGCCCCGGCGGCCTCCTGCTCCGCGGCCGTACGGCGCCTGCGCCGCCCGGTGGGAGCGGCCGCACCGCCCTCGGTCGTGACCGGCTCCGCGGGGGCGACCTCGCTCTCCAGGAAGGCGTCCACGGAGGACCGTCGGGCCCGCCGCCTGCCGCCCTGGTTGCCGCCGTTCTGGTGAGAGGCCTGCTCGGGGAGGGCGATCTCGGCACCGGTCGACGCCGGGGCCTCGGGGGCCATCGCTCCGGCCCCGTCGCCGATCGGCACCTCCAGCACGAACGCGCTGCCGCTCATCCCCGGCACCTCGTGCGTCTGCAGCACGCCGCCGTGCGCGCGCACGATCCCACGCACGATCGGCTCGTGCACCGGGTCTCCCCCGCTGTACGGCCCGCGCACCTCGATCCGTACGACCTCGCCGCGCTGCGCCGCCGCCACGACGACGGTGTTGTCCATGTAGCCGCCCGCGGACACCGGCGCGTTGCCGGTCGCGTCGACGCCGGCCACGTCCGCGATGAGGTGCGCCAGCGCCTGCGCGAGCCGCTGCGGGTCGACCTCGGCCTCGATGGGCGGCGCGTGCACGGCGAACTGCACCCGCCCGGGCCCGATCAGTTCGACGGCCCCGTCGACACCGGCCGCGACGACCGCGTCCAGCATCACGTTCGTACGGACGATCTGCTCGGCCCCGGCGTCCAGCCGCTGATAGCCGAGCACGTTGTCGACGAGGGTCGTGATCCGCGAGTAGCCCGCCGCGAGGTGGTGAAGTACCTGGTTGGCCTCGGGCCACAGCTGGCCGGCGTCGTCGGCGGCGAGCTTGGAGAGCTCACCGCGCAGCTGGTCGAGGGGCCCGCGCAGGGACTGGCCGAGCACCGAGAGGAGCTGATCGTGCCGGGCGGTCAGTGCCTCGTAGCGGTCCTTCTCGCGCTCGCCGAGCGCCGCGTACCGCTCGTCGCCCGCGGCGAGTTCCTCCTCGTGGCGCTCGCTCACCTCGGCGAGCTCGGCGGCGTGCCGCTCGCGCAGCTCCGCCAGCTCCGCCGCGTGCTCCTCGCCGATCCGCTCGATCTCCTCCGCGTGCTGGGTGGCCTCGGCGTCCTTCTCCTCGACGAGGCTGTCGTACGGCCGTCGGTCGGTGAAGGTCATCACGGCGCCGACGAGCTGGTCCCCGTCGCGCACCGGAGCGGTCGTCAGGTCGACCGGCACCTTGTTCCCGGACTTGGACCACAGCACCTGCCCGCGCACCCGGTGCTTGCGCCCGGAGCGCAGGGTGTCGGCGAGCGGGGACTCCTCGTACGCGAAGGGCTCGCCGTCCGCGCGCGAGTGAAGGATGAGGGCGTGCAGGTCCTGCCCGCCGAGATCACTGGCCCGATATCCCAGTATCTGAGCGGCCGCCGGATTGACGAGGACGACCCGCCCCTCCGTGTCCGTGCCCACGACCCCCTCGGCCGCCGCGCGCAGGATCATCTCGGTCTGTCGTTGCGAACGCGCGAGTTCGGCCTCGGTGTCGACGGTGCCCGACAGATCGCGTACGACGAGCATGAGCAGCTCGTCAGGGGTGGGACCGTAACTGTCGTAGGCCTGCTGGCCGTTCTCCAGGTTCGCGCTGGTGACCTCGACCGGGAACTCGCTGCCGTCGGTCCGCCGCGCGATCATCCTGGTCGGCTTGGTCCGCCCGCGCTGGTCGATCGTCTCGGGCCGCCGCATGGACCCGGGGATCAGCCGCGAGTCGAACTGCGGCAGCAGATCGAGCAGCCCCCGGCCCACCAGAGCCGTACCCGGGGCCTCGAAGGCCTCCAGGGCGATGGTGTTGGCGTTGACGACCGTGCCATTGGCGTTGACCAGCACCAACGCATCGGGCAGCGCGTCCAGTATGGCTGCGAGGCGAGCAGCGCCTCGGGATGGCCTGCTGCTCACGAGACGCTTCCTCCCTGTTACCGCACCTTGCCGACCGCGAGGGCCATCTTGCCAACCTGCCCGCAGCGTGTCACGCGAGGGAGTCTACGGGCAGAGGTTGCGCTCGCGGCGCCGGATGAGAGGGAGGTCGCACGCAGAAGAACGGAAGAACCTGTGACCGCGCATTTCATTCCTTCCCTCCCTGCCTCGCCGAACCGTGGCGTCACCATGACCGAGCCGTGCCGCGGCTGTGGGCGGAGCCGGGGAGCAGGGGGACGAGGGCGTCCCAGCGCGCGATCTGGCAGCCGTCCGCCCGGTCGAACCGCGCGTCGACGGGCCGCCCGGCCCAGGTCCCGGTCACATGGGCGGTGGCCGGACCGCCGTACATCATCGTGCACATCGTGCCGGGCGCCACGGGGGCGAAGGGGTCCTTGCCCCACGTGGTCCGCTGGTCCAGCGCCGCGCACGCCTTGCCCACGTCGGGGTGACTGCCGCCATCGGGATGACACCGCAGCTCGTACGTCCCGTCGCCGCCTTCCGTGTGCTGGACGGTCACGGTCAGCCGGTCCCCGGAATCCTCCCCGCGGGCCGGCGGAGGCATCAGGCTCAGGGAGGCCGGTTCCGCGCGGGCGGCTCCGGCCTGGGCGACGGCGGGCAGGGCGGGTACGGCGGACAGTGCCGCGACGGACGCGGCGGCGGTGAGGACGAGACGACGCAACATGACCTGACTAACGCGAGGGGCCCCGAGCGGTTGCGCGCGGCAGACGCCTGCCCCCGCGCCTCTCAGAGGTTCGGCTCTCCGGCTCCTCGGCTCTCCGGCTCCTCGGGACTTTGCTCTGTGACCCGACTGCCTAGTACCGTGGGAGCCGATTGGTGACACCCCACCCGGCTGTGTCATCATCTGCACGCACCACTCGCGCTCGCGTGGGCGGTTGTGCGGGAGGCGTCGCCTAGTCCGGTCTATGGCGCCGCACTGCTAATGCGGTTTGGGCCTTAAAGCCCATCGAGGGTTCAAATCCCTCCGCCTCCGCGCCAAGATCCGAAGCCCCGGTCCACCTGGACCGGGGCTTCGGCGTTGAGCCCCTCTGGAGCGCGTTTGCCCAGCTCACAAGGGGTGCGGCAAACGGATTTCACATGGCGGCGGCAGTCATGTAATGTTCTTCCTGTCGCCGCGGGCGGGCCGAAAGCCCGGGAAGCGGGACGAAGCAGGAAACAAGAAAACAAGCACTCGTAGCTTAACGGATAGAGCATCTGACTACGGATCAGAAGGTTGCAGGTTCGAATCCTGCCGAGTGCACACCAGACCAGAGGCCCCGTGGAGTGATCCACGGGGCCTCTGGCTTTTGCCTTGACGGCAGTGTTTGACGGCAACCGCTTCCGTTCTGTCCATGAGCTCAGATCCTGTCCGAGCGGGAGCGGGAGGTCGTGATCGGGCCGGACGAGACTGCCCGGTGGGAATCTGCTTCATGCCGGTGACCGACCGCAAGGTCGTCAAGAACCGCCTGCACCTCGATCTGACCTCCATGGCGGAGGACCGGGAAGCCGAGATCGAGCGAATCCTTGCCCTCGGCGCGGTCGTGGACCGTGCTGGCCGATCCGGAGGGGAACGAGTTCTGCGTAGTCCGTCCGAAGGACACCCTCATCGGATAGTCCTGGGTGTCGATCAGACAGCTACCGGGACACCAGCTGCACAGTGCCTCGAAGGAGCGGTTCCGGGCCGCTGGCCGGAGCACGTACGGCGTGCACGAGCGGCCGGCGGTGGTGGAGGGGGTGCTTCGGCCGCCACCCTGGGGACCACCGGCGGTACCGAGGACCCCACCTTCGCGGTTACTGCCGGCTCCCTGCCCCCGGCCTGAGCCTCGACCCGGACAGCGGAGAGATCTCCGGCACTCCCACCACAAATGGCACGTTCAGGCTCACTGCCACGGCCACCGATCCCAACCCGAACGTGCCTGCGGCCTCACGGCAGTTCACACTCACCGTGCAGTCCCCCGCCCCCCTACCTGCGCCACCAGCCCCGCCGACCTGCGGGCCCAAGGCTTCAACGTCATCACCGGCAACGACCGCCCCAACATCCGAGGCCAGGTGTGCGGACGGCGCGCAGGCGGTTCAGAGGCCCCGGAGGGATCCGGGGCCTCTGGCGTTCGGGGAGTACGGGGCTGTGGGTTCGGTCGGTGTCGGAGCGCTCGGTCTTTTGGGTGTCAGTCGGCACGGGTGGCGTGGGCGTGCGGGTCGTGGACGCTCGCGAGGAGTTGCTGGTACGTCTCCTGCATGGGCTTCTCCTTCCCCTTCGGGCCGAGAGAGATGATCTCGATGAAGTGGGCGTCGCCGGCGATGAGGCGGGCGGAACCCGCAGCCCCGTCAGGGGCGGAGAGACGCGCGTCGAGGCCCGGCTGGCCGTGGACCGTGATCTTGTGGACGTTGGTGCTGGAGAGCTTGTGCTTGGGGGACTGGGTGCCCGCGTTGTAGCCGTCCACCAAGCCCCGAAGAGCGTCGTCGAGTTCCCCCTGGGCGCGGGGCAGGTCGAAGACCGCGAAGACGATGACCCCGTTATCGGTCCTCACCTTGTAAAGGCGACCGTTCATTCCGTCCACGGCCTGGGTGAACTGCATGACCTCGGGCTTTCCGGGGAGCCGGAACTTGATGCCGCTCACGGCGTCGGTGGTCTCCACCCATTGCTTGGCGGAAGCGGGGCTGCCGTGCTGACGGTGAGCGTCGTGATCGGAGGCGACCGTGGTGACGGTGGCCGTGTGCGGCGCCGCCGTGGCGGCCATCGCGCTGCTGGGCAACACCGCGCCTCCGGCGATCACGGTGGTCGAGGCGGCGAGCAGCAGAAGGCGCTGGAAATGGGAACGGCGAGTCATGGAAATTCACATCCCGTGGAATTGGGGAGAGGGTGGACAGTGGGTTGACGAATGGTCTGCGACTTATGGGTTTCCGGCCGTGCATCGCATGTGTCCATTAGGCCCGGTCCTTTGAATCGGGTCATGCCCCTGAATCACGTGACGCGAGAAGCCGGGACTTGACCGATGCCGTTGGTCCGAGCACAATCCCCGGCCCGCACGCCGTCGCCGCGGGCTTCCCGTGTGGGGGTGCTTGCGGGGAATCGATCCTGCTGTCGTCTATCGAGTGAACGTCATTGATTTCTAAGGGAGTTGCATGCTTCCTCGCCTATTTTCCGGCGTGGAGGTGGTGCTCGATGTACGAGCAGGACGCGATCGACGTCAACGACTTCGTGTTCGCGGCGACGGGGGCGCGGGTGCGGAGGCTCACGCCGGCTGAGGGGGAGCACTGGTTCCCGGCGGCGGACGTGGCCAAGGACCTCGGCTACACCAACACCCGCCAAGCCCTTCTCTGGCATGTCGCGGAAGATTGCCAACAGAGCCTCGAGGATCTTGCACGAAGCGTCTATGGAGTAGACGCATTGAGCAAGATTGCAGGTCACGGGCTCAAGAAGTCGATGAAGATGGTGAATCTGCAGGGGCTCGTCAGACTGGTCAACGGGTGCACCAAGCCCGAGTGCGAGCCCTTCAAGGCCTGGGTGGCCGAGGTCGTCGTGACCATCCAGCGCGACGGCTGCTACGAACTCGAGCCGGCCCCCGTACAGCCCGCCCCCGGCGGTGGCGTCGCCTACGTCGTGCCCCAGCAGGTCGCCGATGCCATCGTGCGGCTCGAGGAGCGGAACATTCGGGCGGACGAGGAGTTCGCGGCGCGGGCGGCGGCGCGGAACGAATTGCTGGCCGAGCGCAATGCCCTGATGGCTGAGGGTAATCGGCTGGCGGCTCAACGGGAGCAGTTGATGGCCGAGAGGAATCAGCTGTTGCGGGAGTCGAACGCTGACCGGAGCGCCATGGCCCGGAACCAGGACGCGATGGCGCGCAGCCAGGAAATGATCTTTAGAAGTCAGGAGGTGATCGCTCGCAGCCAGGAGGTGATCGCCCGGAGCCAGGACGCGATGGCGGCGGCCCTGGGGCGCATGGCCGAGTCGTTGGACCGGATCGCGGGGCGGATGGGGGCGGGCGGCGGGGGCCGGAAGCCGCCGGTGATGACTCCGCAGGAACTGCTGGCGGGGTGGCAGGCGAGGAATCTTGTCGTCACCGCGGATGTGCACGCCGTGGCGGCGTATCTCGCGCCCGCCCTCGTGCGGGGGAAGGCGCAGTACCGGCTGGAGGACATCGCCGGGCGGACCGGGCTGACGGTGGAGCGCGTGCACGACAGTGTGCGGATGCTGCTCAAGCGCGGATGTATGAAGCAGAGCGGGTGCGCAGCGGACGGGGCGCCGGTGTACGTGCTGCCTTAGGGGGTTGCCAGGGGGACGCCGGGGGGCCAGGGAACGCCGAAGGACGCCGAGGACGTCGGGCGAAGGGCGCCGGACGAAGGAGAAGGGCCCGAAGTCGCATCCCATACTTGCGGCTTCGGGCCCTCCCCACGTTAGGTGAAGGCGCGCCGGCTCAGTCGCCCTTCCGCAGCTCCTCCAGGTATTCGCCCATCAGCCTTCCCGTACGGGTGAACCAGTCGTACAGGACTGCGATTTCGGCGGGCGAGTAGTCGGAGAAGAGTTCGGTGACGCGGGCGTAGTGCGGCTCGTAGAGGGCCTTGACGCGGGCGACCGCGTCCGGGTTCGCGGCCACGCGGACGCGGCGGCGGTCGTCGGGGTCGGGACGGCGGGTGACGTAGTCGGCGCGTTCGAGGCGGTTGAGGATCCCCGTGACGGCGCCCGTCGTGACATGGGCCCGCTCTGCGAGGTCGCCGGCCGTGAGCAGCGTGTCGCCCGCCTCCAGGACGAAGCCGAAGCACGTGAGGTCGGTGACGTTCAGGTTCAGCCGCTGGGCCATCTCCTGCTGGCCGATCATGCCCGTCGCGATGAGGTGGTCCATCGCGCTCAGCGCCTGGGCCGGAGTCGCGGGTGGGCGCGGCGTGCCCTGCTGCATGGGCATTTCCCTTAGTGCGTGAGATGTTTCTGGGGTAGATTTCTTAGCGTATGAGGGATTCTAGTCCCTCACATCACGAAACTCCGCTGTTCGGACAGAGGGAGGCAATACGTGAGCAAGCATGACGAGGGGCACACCCTCGCGGGCTGGACCGGATTCGGGATCGCCACCGTGGGGGTGGTGGGCATCGGGCTGGGGGTCTGCGCCGACAACGCCCTCGGCGAGTGGGGCGGGCTGGCGGTCGTGGCCGTGAGCGTGCTGGTCACCTGGGTGCTCCATCTCGCCGGATGGGGCAAGCCGCCCGGGCGACGGCCGACCTCGGAGTGGGGACTGCGGGTCAGGGACCTCGGCGCGCGGCAGGGGCACCCCGGGTGTGTGGGGTGCCGACTGGCGGGGCGCGGGCGGCCCGCGATCAGGTCGGACGTGGCTGTCGGCGGTAAGCCTGTGAGTGGTGAACCCGTGACCGAGTCCATCACCTGAACGGCTGCCCGGGCGGAGGCGGCTTGATCGCCGGTCCCGTTGTCGGTGGCAACGCCTACGCTCGTGAGTGATGGCACAGACGTGGAGATGTTCGGGTCTGCGGTGGTCTGCGGACGGCCCCGTGCTGATGTGGGGCGGCGGGCGGGGCAGTGCGCTGTCCTGGGGGAAGCGGGTGGCCTTTGGGGTGGTGGACGAGGGCGTACGGACCTGTGTGGGGGCGCGGGGGAACGCGTGTCCGGTGCGGGCGGTGGTGTCGGGGCGGAGTGCGGGGGCCCGTTGTGAGGAGTGCGCGCGGCTGGACCGTGCGCACTCCGTGGCCGCCGACACGATGGCCGACGACCCGCGGCCCTACCGCGTGTATCTCGCCTGGTTCGGGCCCGGCATGGTCAAGGTCGGGATCACCGGGGCCGCCCGCGGGTCGGCGCGGCTGCTGGAGCAGGGGGCCGTCGTCTTCAGCTGGCTGGGGCAGGGGCCGTTGATGGCGGCGCGGCGGACGGAGGAACTGCTGCGGGCCGCGCTCCGGGTGCCGGACCGGATCCCGTACGCCGAGAAGCGGGCGGTGCGGGCCGCGCTGCCGGGGGCGGCCGAGCGGCTCGAGGAGATCCGGGAGCTGCACGCGCGGGTCATGGAGCTCGAAGGCTGGCCCGAGTCCCTGGAGCGGGCGCCCTTCCAGGCCGTCGATCACACCGAGGTGTTCGGGCTCGAAGGGCTCCCGCCCGCCATCGGTGTCGTGAGCGAGCTGGTCGCGGGTGGTGTGGTGAGCGGGGAGCTGGTCGCCGCGGCCGGGCCCGATCTGCATCTGGCGACCGGGCGTGGGGTCGTCGTGGTCGATACGCGGCTCATGACCGGGTGGGAGCTGACCGCGGTCAGGGGTGAGCAACTGACGGTTCCCGTAAGGGAGTGGGAGGACAGGAGTGTGAGGCAGGACGGGCTCTTCTGAGTGCCCGGGTCCGAGTGCCCGCGTGAGCGCCCGAGTCCGAGTGCCCGCGCGGATGCCGTTCTCCGAGGGTCAAGAGTTGGATCCCTCTTGGATCCCGTTCGGAAAGGGCCTGGACGGGTGGGGACACGCGGCCCGACAGTGGCTGACATGAGTGATCACTCCACCGCACCTGTCGCAGCCCACGAACCCCCCTACTACGTAGCCGTGTTCACCTCCGTCAGGACCGAGGACGACGGAGGGTACGGAGAGACCGCCGAGCGCATGGAGGAGCTGGTGAAGGACATCCCGGGCTACCTCGGCATGGACCAGGCGCACACGCCGGGCGGACTGTCGATCACCGTCGGGTACTTCCGGGACGCGGACGCGATCAGGGAGTGGAGCGGACACGCCGAGCACCGCGCGGCGCAGCGGCGTGGCCGCGCCGAGTGGTACGAGCGCTACACGCTGCACATCGCCAAGGTCGAGCGGAGCCATGAGTTCGAGCGGACTCCAGGGGACTGAGCGGAACATCGGGACTCAGCAGGGCACGAAGGCAGGGCGGAGTGGCAGGAGCGAGCGTGCGGGCGACTGGCGGGACTGGCGGGACTGGCGGGTCTGGTGGGACTGACGGGTCCGGCGGGACTGACGGGTCCGGCGGGGAAGACGTACGGCGGTTCTGGGAGCGGCTCGGGCTTCCGGGGCTCGTCGATGTCCACACGCACTTCATGCCCGAGCGCGTCCTGCGCAAGGTGTGGGACTACTTCGACGCGCTCGGGCCGCTGACCGGCGGCGTCGAGTGGCCCATCACCTACCGCGCGGAGGAGAGCGAGCGGCTCGCGGTCATCCGGGAGTTCGGGGTACGGGCCTTCACCGCGATGCTCTACCCGCACAAGGCCGGCATGGCGCAGTGGCTGAACTCCTGGGCCGTCGACTTCGCCCGCCGGACGCCCGACTGTCTGCACACCGCGACCCTGTTCCCCGAGCCGGGCGTCGAGGGGTATGTGCGGGAGGCCCTGGAGCAAGGGGCTCGCGTCTTCAAGGCGCACGTCCAGGTGGGAGCGTACGACCCGAGTGATCGACTCCTCGACTCCACCTGGGGGCTGCTCGCCGAGGCCGGGGTCCCTGTCGTGATCCACTGCGGGTCCGGTCCCGCGCCCGGCAAACACACCGGGCCCGAACCGGTCGCCCGTGTCCTCGCCCGGCATCCCCGACTGCGTCTGATCGTGGCGCACATGGGGATGCCCGAGTACGAGGACTTCCTCGCCCTCGCGGAGCGCTACGGGGAGGTGCGGCTGGACACGACGATGGCGTTCACGGACTTCAGCGAGCGGTTCGCGCCGTTTCCGCGGGAGGCCAGGAACCGGCTCGTCGCCCTCGGTGACCGGGTCCTGCTGGGGACCGACTTCCCGAACATCCCCTATCCGTACGTCCATCAGCTGCACGCCCTCGAACGGCTCGGGCTGGGGGACGACTGGCTGAGGGCCGTCTGCTACGAGAACGGCGCTCGTCTCTTCGCGATCAGTCCCTGAACGGGGCGCCCCGGAACGCCCCTCGGGAACTTCGTGATCTTCCCAGGAGTTCCCTGAGAGGCACCTGTGTGTTTCTCAGGAAAATCACAGGTTCCCGAAAGCGTGCTCTCAGAGGACCCCGACAAGGTGTCCGCTATGACCACGACCTCGCCCCAGGGGCGCACCGAACTGCTGAGGCCGGACGGGAGCCCCGTCCGAGTGCTGGTAGTGGACGACGAGCTGTCGATCACCGAACTGCTCTCCATGGCCCTTCGCTACGAAGGCTGGCAGATCCGCAGCGCGGGTGACGGACAGGGCGCGGTGCAGACCGCGCGCGAGTTTCGGCCCGACGCCGTTGTCCTCGACATGATGCTGCCGGACATGGACGGCCTCGCGGTCCTGGGGCGCCTGCGCCGCGATCTGCCCGACGTACCCGTCCTCTTCCTCACGGCCAAGGACGCCGTCGAGGACCGCATCGCGGGGCTTACGGCCGGCGGCGACGACTACGTCACCAAGCCCTTCAGCCTCGAGGAGGTCGTGGCCCGGCTGCGCGGACTGATCCGCCGTTCCGGTGCCGCCGACAGGCGTTCCGACTCCGTGCTCGTCGTCGGCGACCTCACCCTCGACGAGGACAGCCACGAGGTCTCGCGTGCCGGGGAGAACATCCACCTCACCGCGACCGAGTTCGAACTCCTGCGGTTCCTCATGCGTAATCCCCGGCGTGTACTCAGCAAGGCACAGATACTCGACCGCGTGTGGTCGTACGACTTCGGCGGCCAGGCCAACGTCGTCGAGCTCTACATCTCGTACCTGCGCCGCAAGATCGACGCCGGACGTGAGCCGATGATCCACACCAGGCGTGGGGCCGGTTACCTGATCAAGCCCGCGGCGTCATGAGCGGGCGACGACGGCCGCGTAAGCAGGGGCGAGGACGACAGCCGCGCACGCTGCGGACGCGGCTCGTCGTCTCCGCGGTGACGCTGATCGCGGTGGTGTGTGCGGTGATCGCTACCGTGACGACCCTCGCGCTGCGGGATCACTTGTACGGGCAGCTGGACACCACGCTGGGCGAGACCGTCGGGCGGGCGACCGGCGGTGGCCCGGACAAGCCGGGGGGCCTACCGCCGAACAACACGCAGAACCAGTCCAACGGCAGCCTGCAGAACGACACATTCAGCTTCCTCAAGCGTGGGCCGAACCAAGAGAACACCATCGCCGCCGTCGTGAAGAACGGCAGGATCACCGAGGGGGTCATCTCCAAGGAGGGGGCGACCACCACCACTGTCGGCGTCCCGGAGATGGTGACCAACAAGCTCAACGAGGCCCAGTTGGCCGCGCTCGGCTCCGTGTCGAAGACCGGCGCGCACAGCGTCGACATCCCCGGCCTCGGCGAGTACCGCGTCACGTACCAGGAAGGCCCCAGGGGCGCCTACTACGTCGCCATCCCGACGGCTTCCGTCACCAACACCATCAACACCCTCATCTGGGTAGAAGTCAGCGTCACTGCCGCCGGTCTCATCGCCGCCGGTATCGCCGGCAGCGTCCTCGTCGGGCTCGCCCTGCGCCCCCTGCGCAAGGTCGCCTCCACCGCCACCCGCGTCTCCGAACTCCCCCTGCACACCGGCGAGGTCACCCTCTACGAGCGGGTGCCGGAGTCCGAGGCCGACCCGCACACCGAGGTCGGTCAGGTCGGCGCCGCGCTCAACCGCATGCTCGACCACATCCACAGCGCCCTGCACGCACGCCAGCAGAGCGAGATGCGCGTACGGCAGTTCGTCGCGGACGCGAGTCATGAGCTGCGTACACCGCTGGCGTCGATCCGCGGTTATGCCGAGCTGACCAGACGCGGCCGCGAGGAGACCGGGCCCGACACCCGGCACGCCCTCGGCCGGATCGAGTCCGAGGCCGGGCGCATGACCCTGCTCGTCGAGGACCTGCTGCTGCTCGCGCGGCTGGACGCCGGACGCCCGCTCCAGTACGACCAGACCGACCTCGTACCGCTCGTCATCGACGCCGTGAGCGACGCCCGGGCGGCCGGACGCGACCACAACTGGCGGCTCGAACTGCCGGAGGAGCCCGCGCTGGTCCTCGCGGACGCCGCACGGCTGCAACAGGTCATGGTCAATCTCTTCGCGAACGCCAGAACGCACACCCCACCCGGTACGACCGTCACCGCACGCGTGCACCGGCACGGACCGTGGCTGTGCGTGGACGTCCAGGACGACGGGCCCGGCATCCCGCCCGACCTGCTTCCGCGCGTCTTCGAACGCTTCGCACGCGGTGATTCCTCGCGTTCCCGGTCCTCCGGCTCGACGGGCCTGGGACTGGCCATCGTGCAGGCCGTCGCGGCCGCGCACGGCGGTGCCGTCACCGTGGACAGCATGCCCGGACGGACCGTGTTCACCCTTCATTTGCCCGCGATCGCCGTCGATCCGTTCGTGGAAACAAAGGCGCAACTGTTCTCACAGGCACAGCACAGCGCCACCACATGGGTGCAACAGGGCGTTTGACGAGAGTCGTTCGCATGCGAACCGACTCTTCTCCCGGCAACCTGCCGGCGCGGGAGCACCTCCCGGCCGGGTCCGCCGGTACGCCTGTCCTGGACGTAGTGATCCCCGTTTACAACGAGGAGAAGGATCTCCAGCCGTGTGTGGTGAGACTGCACGAGCATCTCAAGCGCACCTTCCCGTACGCGTTCCGCATCACGGTCGCGGACAACGCCTCGACGGACACCACCCCTCAGGTGGCCGCACGGCTGGAGTCGGAGCTACCGGAAGTCAGGTCCTTCCGGCTTGAGCAGAAGGGCCGCGGGCGCGCGCTGCGCACCGTGTGGTCGGCCTCGGACGCTCCGATCCTCGCCTACATGGACGTGGACCTGTCCACCGACCTCAACGCCCTCCTCCCGCTGGTGGCCCCGCTGATCTCGGGCCACTCGGACCTCGCGATCGGCTCCCGGCTCGCCCGCAGCTCGCGCGTGGTGCGCGGGGCCAAGCGGGAGTTCATCAGCCGCACCTACAACCTGATCCTGCGCGGCTCGCTGCAGGCCCGCTTCTCGGACGCGCAGTGCGGCTTCAAGGCGATCCGCCGCGATGTCGCCCAGGTACTGCTGCCGCTGATCGAGGACACCGGCTGGTTCTTCGACACCGAGATGCTGGTGCTCGCCGAGCGCGCCGGACTGCGCATCCACGAGGTGCCGGTCGACTGGGTCGACGACCCGAACTCGACCGTGCACATCGTGAAGACCGCGACCGACGACCTGAAGGGCGTGTGGCGCGTGGGGCGCGCCCTCGCCACCGGTTCGCTCCCGCTCGACCGGCTCGCGCGCCCCTTCGGGGACGATCCGCGCGACCGCGACCTGACCGACGTACCCAAGGGCCTGGCCCGCCAGCTCGTCGGCTTCTGTGTGGTGGGCGCCCTGTCCACCCTCTTCTACCTGCTTCTGTACAGCGGCTTCCGCTCGTTCTCGGGCTCGCAGATCGCCAACGCGCTCGCCCTGCTCGTGTCGGCCGTCGCCAACACCGCGGCCAACCGCCGCCTGACCTTCGGCGTCCGCGGTCGCGGCAGCGCGGTCCGGCACCAGGCACAGGGCCTGGTCGTCTTCGGTATCGGCCTCGCCCTCACCAGCGGCTCGCTCGCCGCCCTGAACGCGGCGACGAGCAGCCCGGCGCACTCCACCGAACTCGCGGTGCTCATCGCCGCCAACCTCGCGGCGACCGTGCTGCGGTTCCTGCTCTTCCGCGCCTGGGTCTTCCCGGACCGACGTGACGAGACGGGGGCCTCGACCGTCGTCGCCTCGCACAACCCGGCCGCGCACAACCCGGCCTCGCCCACCTACGGCACGACGACGGCGGCGCACCAGCAGCACCAGCACCCGCAGCAGCTCCCGCACCAGCATCACCCGCACACGCCGCTGCCCCAGCGCCCGAACGCGACGGCGCCCCAAGCTCCGTACATCAACTACGACCACAACCAGACCAACGAGTTCCGCGCCGGTGAAGCCGCGGACCGCACCTGGGGGGACGCAACCATGCAGCTGCAAGCGGTGCGCCCGCACGATCACGACCCGAGGGACACGAGGGACGCACGATGACGACTCAGTCCGACACGAGCCATCAGGGGGGCGCGAGCCCCTCCGGGGGCGCCGAGCTCTCCTGGGGACCGCCGAGCTCGACGGCTCTGCAGGAGCCCGTGGCGCCGCCCACCGCGGCCCCCCGGTCCGGTGAGCCCAAGCAGCCGTTCTTCCACCGCGTCTGGCGCGGCCGGCCCGAGGACCCGCGCTGGGCGCGCCCCGCCTTCCTCGCCCTGCTCGTCGCCACCGGCCTGCTCTACCTCTACAACCTGAGCGCCTCCGGGTACGCCAACTCCTTCTACTCCGCGGCAGTCCAGGCCGGCAGCCAGAGCTGGAAGGCCCTCTTCTTCGGCTCGCTCGACTCGGCCAACGCCATCACCGTCGACAAGCCCCCGGCCTCACTGTGGCCGATGGCCCTGTCGGTACGGATCTTCGGTCTCAACTCGTGGGCGATCCTCGTCCCCGAGGTGCTGATGGGCGTCGCCACGGTCGGCGTCCTGTACGGGGCACTGCGCCGTCGCTTCAGCCCAGCGGCCGGTCTGATCGCGGGTGCGGTGCTCGCGCTCACTCCCGTCGCCGCGCTGATGTTCCGGTTCAACAACCCGGACGCGATGCTCGCGCTGCTGATGACCGTCACGATCTACTGCGTGGTCCGCGCTCTGGAGGACGGCCGGACGAAGTGGCTGGTCTGGGCGGGTGTCGCGGTCGGCTTCGCGTTCCTCGCGAAGACCCTGCAGGCCTTCCTGATCCTGCCGCCGCTCGCGGTCGTGTACGCGGTCTGCGCGCCGGTGCAGCTCAGGAAGCGGTTCGCCCAGCTGGGTCTTTCGGCGGTGGCGATGGTCGTCGCCGGCGGCTGGTGGGTGGCGATCGTGGAGCTGTGGCCCGCGTCCTCCCGCCCGTACATCGGCGGCTCGCAGAACAACTCCTTCCTCGAGCTGACCTTCGGCTACAACGGCCTCGGCCGTATCAACGGCGACGAGACCGGCAGCGTCGGTGGTGGCGGCGGTGGCGGTGGCACCGGCCAGTGGGGCGAGACCGGCTGGAACCGGATGTTCAACTCGGAGATCGGCAGCCAGATCGCATGGCTGCTGCCCGCCGCGCTGATCCTGTTCGTCGCGGGGATCGTGCTCACGCGCAAGGCCAGGCGGACCGACCTGACGCGCAGCTCGTTCCTCGCCTGGGGCGGCGCGCTGCTGATGACGACGATCATCTTCAGCTACATGGCCGGCATCTTCCACCAGTACTACACGGTGGCCCTGGCCCCCTACATCGCGGCCGTCGTCGGCATGGGCGCGACGGTGCTGTGGGAGGAGCGGAGCAAGGTCTGGGCCTCGCTCACCCTCGCCGGCGCGGTCACCGCGACCGCCGCCTGGGGATACGTTCTCCTCAACCGCACCCCCACCTACCTCCCGTGGCTGAAGTGGCTGGTCCTCATCGGCGGTCTGGTCGGCGCGCTCGGCCTGATCTTCGCGGCCAGGCTGGGCCGTCAACTGGCCCTCGCGGCGGTCGGACTGAGCTTCGTGGCCTCAGTCGCGGGCCCGACGGCGTACACGCTGTCCACGGTGAACACCGGGCACACCGGTTCGATCGTCACGGCCGGTCCCGCGGGCGCCAGCATGATGGGCGGCCGGGGTGGTCCCGGTGGCGGCGGTGGCACGCGGGGCGGCTTCCCCGGTGGCGGCAACACCCAGGGCCAGAACCAGCAGGGCGGCAACGGCACCACCCAGCAGGGCGGCGGCATGGGCCAGCCCCCGACGGGCGGCACGGGCGGCACCGGTGGAACCGGCGGCTTCCCCGGTCAGAACCAGCAGGGCAACGGCAACACCCAGGGCCAGAACCAGCAGGGCGGCATGCCCGGCGGTGGCGCGATGGGCGAGGGCGGCATGGGCGGTGGCGGCGTGGGCGGTCTGCTCAACGGCGCGACCGTCGGCTCCGCGGCCAAGAAGCTGCTGGAGACGAACGCGGACGACTACACCTGGGCGGCCGCGGCCATCGGTTCCCAGAACTCCGCGAGCTACCAGCTTGCCACCGGCAAGCCGGTGATGGCGATCGGCGGCTTCAACGGCACCGACCCGTCCCCGACGCTGGCCCAGTTCAAGAAGTACGTGACGGACGGCAAGATCCACTACTTCATCTCGGGCGGCGGCATGGGCGGTGGCATGGGCGGCGGCAACTCCTCCTCCACCACCTCCACCTCCTCCCAGATCAGCTCGTGGGTCACGGCCAACTTCAAGAAGGTGACGGTCGGTTCGGCCACCTTCTACGACCTGACGCAGCCGACCAAGTAGCTGACGGCAGGTCCTGTACGCAGGGCGGTGGCCCGGAGCGATCCAGCTCCGGGCCACCGCCCTTTTCGTACGCCCCTCTCGTGCGCCCTTTTCGTACGCCCGGAGAACCGCGTTGTACGCTGTATGGGAACTGCTCTACGGTGTACAGCATGTCGACGACTCCCCCAGGGCACCCCGAGGACCAGCCGCAAGGCCACCCCCAACGCTGGCTGATCCTCGGCGTCATCTGCCTCGCCCAACTGACCGTGCTGCTCGACAACACCGTCCTGAACGTCGCGATCCCCTCCCTCACCCGGGAGCTGGGCGCGGCCACCTCCGACATCCAGTGGATGATCAACGCCTACTCGCTGGTGCAGTCCGGGCTGCTGCTCACGGCGGGCAGCGCGGCCGACCGCTACGGCCGCAAGAAGATGCTGATCGCGGGTCTCGTCCTCTTCGGGATCGGCTCGGTGGTGGCCGGACTCGCCGACTCCACGGGCCAGTTGATCGCCGCACGGGCCGGTATGGGTGTCGGCGGCGCGCTCCTGCTGACCACCACGCTCGCCGTCGCCATGCAGGTCTTCACCCCCGCGGAGCACCCGAAGGCCATCGGCATCTGGAGCGCCGTCAACGCCCTCGGCTTCGCGGCCGGACCGCTCCTCGGCGGCTTCATACTGAACCACTTCTGGTGGGGTGCGATCTTCCTGGTCAACCTGCCGGTGGTGGCCCTGGGCCTCGCCGCGGTGGTGGCCCTCGTACCGGAGTCGAAGAGTCCGCGCGGGGACCGCCCCGACCTCCTGGGAGCGCTGCTTTCCACGATCGGCATGACCGCACTCGTGTACGCGATCATCTCCGGACCCGAACACGGCTGGACGTCGGGCCGGGTCCTGGCCACGGACGCGGTCGCCGTGCTGGTGCTGGCCGCCTTCGCGTACTGGGAGAGCCGGATCCCGTACCCCATGCTCGACCTGCACTTCTTCCGCGACCGGCGCTTCACCGGAGCCGTCGCGGGAGCCGTCCTCATCACCTTCGGCATGGGCGGTGCCCTCTTCCTCCTCACCCAGCACCTGCAATTCGTCCTGGGATACGGCCCGCTGGAAGCCGGACTGCGTACGGCGCCGCTCGCGCTCGCGGTCGTGGCGCTGAACTTCTCAGGCCTCTCGGCGAAGTGGACGGCGAGACTCGGCACACCGGTGTCGATCGCGCTCGGCATGACGCTGATGTCGGCCGGGCTGGTGTCGATCGCCACGCTCGCCGCGCACGGGTACGGCGGCACACTGCTCGGGCTGTTGCTGATCGGCGCGGGCGCCGCCGTGGCCAACCCGGCCATGGCACACGCCATCATGAGCGCGATTCCGCCGGAGAAGGCGGGCGTGGGCGCGGGCATCAACGGCACGCTCGCCGAGTTCGGCAACGGCCTCGGCGTGGCGGTGCTCGGGGCGATCCTCAACTCCCGGTTCGCGGCGCTGATTCCGGTGGCGGCGGCCTCGCTCCCGGCGGCGCTGGCCTCGGCGGGTTCGGAGGAGGAGCGCGGGCGGATCACGGACGCGTTCTCGTCGGGGCTGGAGACCAGCCAACTGGTGGGCGCGGTGGCCGTCCTTCTCGGTGGACTGCTGGCCGCGGCGTTGCTAGGGCGTGCGGAGAGGGCAGACTCCGCGGTGGCGGTGTCGGCGTAGCGCCCGCTTAGCATCAGGGTTCCGAGTTCCGATCATCAGTCATGAGTTTCGAGTCTCGAGTTTCGAGTTCCGAGGAAGGTGCGCCATGGTGAGGGCAGCCGACCGTGCCGAGCGTCCGGCGCGGACCAGTGTCTGGCTGGAGGGCAAGGCTCCCCGGGGCGCTGCGGCGCGCGGGGGCGGGCAGCCGTCGGGGCTCGACCGGGACCGGATCACCGAGGTCACCGTACGGCTGCTGGATGCCGAGGGCATGGCGAAGTTCTCCATGCGCCGACTGGCCGCCGAGCTGAACGTCACCGCGATGTCCGTGTACTGGTACGTCGACACCAAGGACGACCTGCTCGAGCTCGCCCTCGACGCGGTCTTCGGCGAACTGGAGCTGCCCGACGCGGAGTCGGGCGAGGACTGGCGCGACCAGCTCCGCTCCCTCGCCACCGGCTACCGCGCGCTGCTGGTCCGCCACCCCTGGGTGTCCCCGCTGATCGGGACCTTCCTGAACATCGGCCCGCACTCCATGGCCTTCTCGCTCTGCGTCCAGCAGGTGATCCGCAACACCGGCCTGCCCCGGCACGGCCAGATGGGCGCGCTCTCGGCGGTCTTCCAGTTCGTGTACGGGTTCGGCACCATCGAGGGTCACTTCGTGCAGCGCTGCGCCTCGGCGGGGATGACCCAGGACGAGTACTTCCGTCAGGCCATGAGCACGATCGGCGAACAGCCGCAGTTCTCCGCCAACTTCGAGAACGCCGCGGACCTCATGGAGGCCCGCGGCGGTGACACGGTCGAGGAGATGCGGGAGCGGGACTTCACGTTCGCGCTGGAAACGCTGATCGCGGGGATCGAGACGATGGTCGCCCGGGGTTAGGGCCTGTCCCGTTCCTCCTCGGCCGTTCCCGGGTTACTCCTGGGGTGACAGCCGGGCCGGGAAGCCGCCCGTCGCGACCGGGCCCCACTTCACCGGCGTGACCCGGATGATCGACTTGCCCTGCTTGAGCATGGCCTCCCGGTACTCGTCCCAGTCCGGGTGTTCGCCCGCGATGTTGCGGTAGTACTCGACGAGCGGCTCGACGGATTCGGGGGAGTCGACGACCTCGGCCGTGCCGTCGATCTGGACCCAGGGTCCGTTCCACTCGTCGCTCAGCACGATCAGGCTGACCCGCTCGTCCCGCTTGGCGTTACGGGTCTTCGCGCGTTCGGGGTAGGTCGAGACGACGATCCGCCCGGCGTCGTCGACCCCGCAGGTCAGGGGGGAGCCCTGGGGGCTGCCGTCCGCCCTCCGGGTCAGCAGGATGGCGCGGTGGCGGGGGCGTACGAAGTCGAGCAGTTCGTCCAGGGACACGGCGGTGTTCGTAGCGATGTTCGGTGCCATGTGAGTCAGCCTAGGCTGCCCGCTTTGAAGGTGCGGTCTTTTGAAGGCGCGGTCTTTCGGGTGCGGGTTGTTCGTGGCTGGTCGCGCCCACGCGGCGGAGCCGCACAATGTCAGGGCCCCGCGCCCCTCAAGGGGCGCTCACCTCACGCCTGGGGGAGTGGCACCCCTTGCACCGCCTGGACGTCCAACTCCACCTTCAGCGTGGTGCCGATCGCCGAGATGCCTGCCTGGATGACCTGGTTGTAGTTCATGGCGAAGTCCTCGCGGTGGAGTTCGGTCGTCGCCCGGAAGGCGGCCCGCGTGCCGCCCCAGGGGTCCCCGCCCGTGCCCAGGTAGGCGAGGTCCAGGTCGACCGGGCGGGCGATGCCGCGCATGGTGAGTTCGCCGTGGACGGTCCAGCGGTCGGAGCCGGCCGGGGTCAGGCCGGTCGAGCGGTAGGTGATCTGCGGGTACGTCTCGACGTCGAGGAAGTCGGGGGACTTCAGGTGGCCGTCGCGCATGCCGTTGCCGGTGTCGATCGAGGCCGCGGTGATCACGGCCTCGACGCGGGACTTGGACACGTCGTCCGGGGCGATCTCGATCGTCGCGGAGAAGTCCGTGAAACGGCCGTGCACGCTGGAGATGCCCAGGTGCTGCGCGACGGCGCCGACGGAGGAGTGCGCCGGGTCGACGGTCCAGGGTCCGGGCGGCGGCAGTTCGTTGCCGCCCTGGCGGGCGAGGGTCACGTTGCCGATCTCGGCCCGGCCGCTCGCCGTGACGATCGCGCTGGAGGCGGCGGGCGCGTACCCGACCGCGGTCACGATCACGGTGTACGCGCCGGGCGTGAGGGGGGTCGGGTCGTGCACGGTGCCTTCGGTGTCCGCCTCGGCGCGCAGCACCTGCGTCCCGGTCATGTCGGTCACCGTGACGACGGCGTGCGACACGGCCCATCCGTCCCGCGTGCGAATCCGTGCGGTCAGTCCCATCCCGTTTTCTCCCTGCAAAGCACTAAAAATCGGTCGCAATGAAACCGGCCCGTGGGGGGCGCACCTCCGCTCAGAGTGCGCGCGTCCCCACGGGCCGGGGTATCAACTACTCGCCGGGGTGGGCGAGGGTGATGTCGTGGTCGTCGACGCCACGGCCGGTGACCGTGAGAGCCGTCGCCACCGGGGGGTAACCCGTCGCGATGACGGTGTACTCGCCACCGTCCAGGTCGGTGAAGGCGTACGCGCCGTCCGTGCCGGTCCTGGCGGTGCCGATCACGTTGCCGGCCGCGTCGACCAGCGTGACCCGGGCGTCGCCCAGGGGGCCGCCGGGGGCCCGTACGACGCCCTGGAGCTGGGCGCCCGCGCTGAGCTCGACCTCGACCCGGGTGACCCCGGCGCCGCCGACCTCGACGGTGAGGGCCTGCGGGCGGTGGCCGGCCGCGTTCACCGCGATGGTCACCGGACCCGGAACCAGTTCGGCGAAGGTGAACTGGCCCTGCTCACCGGTGGTCCCGGTGGCCAGCACGTCACCGCGGACGTCGGTCACGATGACCATGGCGTCCTTGACCGGGGTGCCGGTCCCGGCGGCCCGGACGAATCCGCTCAGCCCGCTCGTGCCGCTCAGCAGGATGTCGTACGCCACCGGCTCGTCGTTCACGATGATCGTCGAGGCCTGCGGCTGGAAGCCGTCGGCGGAGGCGATCAGGACGTACGAGCCCGTGCCGGGCGCGTCCACCGTGTAGAAGCCGTCGGCCTGCGCGACCGACCGGCCCAGCTGCCGTCCCGCGAGCGAGATCAGCGTGACCGCGGCCTGCGGGACGGGGGCGCTCTCGGCGCCGCGGACGTGACCGCGGACCGGTATGCCGCCGGAGGCGGGCAGCGGGGCGCTCTCCCGTGTCGCGGTGGCGACAGCGGCGAGCCGCTGCGTGCCCTCGGGTCCGGCCGCGAGGCTCGTCTCGGCGACGGCCGCCCAGCTCGGGATCCTCTCGTCGGCGGCGGGTGCCTCGGCGGTGGCCGAAGCCGTCGGCGCGGTGGCCTCCGCCTTCGCCTCCGCGGCCTGGGCGAGTGCGCCCGAGGTCCGCAGCGGGACCTCCTTGATGAACAGGACGATGAAGAAGGCGAGCAGCGCCAGGGCGGAGCCGATCATGAAGACGTCCGCGATGCCGTGACCGTAGGCGCTCTCCAGGACGGTGCGCAGCGGGGCGGGCAGTGCGTCCATGTTCGGGATGGTGCCGGAGCCGGAGCCGGACGCGGCGGCCGCGTACTTGGGGTCGATGCCGGCCAGGCCGTCCTTGACGTAGTCGGTGATCCGGGTGGACATGATCGCGCCGAGCGCGGAGACGCCGATCGCACCGCCGAGGGAGCGGAAGAACGTCACCGTGGAGCTGGCCGAGCCGAGGTCGGACGGGGCCACCTGGTTCTGCGTGGACAGCACCAGGTTCTGCATCGTCATGCCGACGCCGAGACCGAGCAGCGCCATGAAGATCGCGACGTGCCAGTAGGTCGTGTCGTAGCGGATGGTGCCCAGCAGGCCCAGGCCCGCGGTGATCAGGACGGTGCCGCTGACCAGCCAGTACTTCCACCGGCCGGTCTTGGTGATGACCTGGCCGGAGACCGTGGAGGCGATGAACAGGCCGCCGATCATCGGGATGGTCATGACGCCCGACATCGTCGGGGACTTGTCCCGGGCCAGCTGGAAGTACTGGCTGAAGAAGACGGTGCCGGTGAACATCGCGACGCCCACGAAGAGCGAGGCGAGGGAGGAAAGGGTGATGGTGCGGTTGCGGAACAGCCGCAGCGGGATGATCGGCTCGCTCGCCTTGGACTCGACGAGCACGAACAGCAGGCCGAGGACGATCGCGCCTCCGACCATCGCGTACGTCTGCCCCGACACCCAGTCGTACTTGTCACCGGCGAAGGTGACCCAGACCAGCAGCAGCGAGACCGCGGCGGAGATGAAGAACGCGCCGCCCCAGTCGACCTTCACGTCCCGCTTCACGGTGGGCAGGTGCAGGGTCTTCTGCAGCACGATCAGCGCGATGATCGCGAACGGCACGCCGACGTAGAAGCACCAGCGCCAGCCGAGCCACGAGGTGTCGGTGATGACACCGCCGAGCAGCGGGCCGCCGACGGTTGCGACAGCGAAGGTCGCGCCGAGGTAGCCGGAGTAACGCCCGCGCTCACGCGGGGAGATCATCGCCGCCATGACGATCTGGGCGAGGGCGGACAGACCGCCGACGCCGACGCCCTGGACCACGCGGCATGCGATGAGCATGCCGGGGTTCTGGGACAGACCGGCGGCGGCCGATCCCAGCACGTATATGACGAGGGCTATCTGTACGAGCGCCTTCTTGCTGTACAGGTCGGAGAGCTTGCCCCACAGAGGCGTGGTCGCGGTCATGGCCAGCAGCGAGGCCGTGACGACCCAGGTGTAGGCGGACTGGCCGCCGCCCAGGTCGCCGATGATCTCGGGGAGTGCGTTGGTGACGATCGTCGACGACAGGATCGCGACGAACATACCGAGCAGCAGCCCGGAGAGGGCCTCCATGATCTGCCGGTGCGTCATCGGAGCGCCGTCGGAGGGCGCACCTCCGTGCTTGGCGTGAGCCCGCACACCGGCTGGTGTGGTCGTTGCCATGGGCTTCCTTTTCTTGTCTTACGCGGGTGTACGGGTGGTCAGTTCGGTTGCTTCCGGCGCGTAGGGCGGCCGGGGTACGGCACGGCAGTCGCCGAAGCTCTCGCGCAGCCGGCCCATCAGGTGGATGAGCAGGCCGACCTCGTGGTCGGACCAGTCGCTCAGCCGGTCGGCGAACAGCCGTGAGGAGCGGCGGGAGAGTTCGGTGAGCTGCTCGCGTCCCGCGTCGGTGAGGCGCAGGATGCGGGAGCGTTTGTCGGCGGGGTCGGGGAGGCGTTCGATCCAGCCCCGGTCGGCGACGTGGGCGACGTGGCGGCTGGTCACCGACATGTCCACGGCGAGCAGCTCGGCGAGCTTGCTCATCCGCATGTCGCCGTGCCGGCCGAGGAGGGTCAGTACGGCGGCGGAGCCCGCGGGGCAGTCGTGCGGCAGGATCCGCCCGAGCTCCCGCTTCACGGCACCGATGGCACTGAGCTGACGAGCCAATTCCTCGTACTGCGCCTGCTCGGCCATCACACCTCCTGTATTCGTTGCTTGGGGCAACCATAAATCCAGTTGGTTGCTGCAGGCAAACGATATCGCTGCCGCTGGGCTAAAAAGATGGCAAAGGCAAGTATTGGCGAATGTAAACCTGCTGGTGGGCGGCGTGCGTGGCTTTGAAGCCGCTGTGGATCGACGGAGCGTGACCTTCGCGGGGCGGGGTCCGGGCGCATGCGCGCCGGCCGCTGTGGGGCGGGGCGGGACGTGGTGGGACGGGGTGGTGGCCGGACTGTGCGGCTTGCACCCTGCAGCCCGCACCTTGTCGTCCGGTCCTTGGCCGGCGCTGCGCTCCGGCCGCCGGTTGGGCTTTGTGCCGCTCGGGTGGCTTCGTGCTGCCTGGATGGGGGTGGGTGTCTGGCCTCACCTGGGGCTGCGCCCCGCCCGCCCCCGCCCGGGGAGGGATTCCCTGGCCGGGCGCTGCGCTTCGCCCCCTGCGGGGACGATGGCCGGGGTTGTGCCGCTGCATCTTGTTAGGGGCCGAGCTCCCGTCACTGCGGGGCGGGGCGTCTGGCTCCTGCGGGGGCGGGCTCCGGTCATCTGGGGGCTGTGCGTCTGACCTCTGCGGGGTTGCGCGTCTGACCCCTGCTGGGTCGAGCGTCTGGCCCCTGCAGGGTTGCGCGTCTGGCCCCGGCGGGGCTGAGCTCCGGTCACCTGCGGGGCTTGCGCGCCCGGCCCCCGCGGGGCTGCCGCCCTAACCGGGCGGGACCCCCGCTGGGGCTGCCGCCCTCATCGGGCGGGGGCTGTGCGTCGGGCTCGTGGTCGGGACTGTTCTTTTGCGCCCTCGCTTCTGCCATCTGCGGGTCCCGCGCTCGGCGTGCTCGCAGGTGGCTGGGTCCCCGTTGCTCCTGCGGGGGGTCGCCTCGGGGGCCCGCTGGGTTCCGTTCCACCCGGGCGGGGCCGGGGGCCGGCTCCGTCTGGGGCCGCGCCTTCGCGCTCGTGGGGGCCGCCGTCCTGGTGGGCTGTGCGGTCTTGTCGAGTAGGGGGCGCTTCGCGCGAATTGGGCGGGGGTCCCGGGCCGCTGGGCGGGCGAGCCGTTCATCCGGAGGTCTCCGGCTGTCGGGCGGTGGGGGCTGGGCGCGCGGTTCCTGGCGTTCCTGGCGGGGCGCTGCCGGCGGGGCGTGCGTCATCCGGCTCGTCGCCCAGGCCATCCAGAACCGGGGAACGGGAGGGCGAGGGGAACCCGGCGCTTGGGTAGGGGGCATGTATTCGCTAGGGTCCTGGGCCATGGCAAACACCCAGGGCCCCGAGGGCAACTACGACCCCGCGGGTAGCACCCAGATGTTCCGCGCTTTCGTCGACGAGGGCCCCCAGGCCCGGCAGCAGCAGGCGGCCGCCCCGGCGGGCCCCCGCATCGGCCTGATCATCGGCATCGTCGTCGCCGTGGCGGTCGTCGCCGCCGTGGCGTGGCTCGCGCTGGCGTAAGGGCAACACCCCGCCCGCCCCGCCGGTAGGACCGGTGGAGGCGGGTCACTTCCACTGGACGGACACGTCCCGCGTCTCGATGTGCATGCCGAGCGGCACGCGCCAGTCGTCGACGCACACCGTCCAGGTCTTTGTGCTGCCCGCTCCGGCCGCGATCGGCACGGGCAGATCCCGCGTCGAGTCGATCGTCGCCCAGTCGATGCCGAGCGCCCCGATGATGTGCGTCCCGAGGGTCACCGTGCCCGAACGCACGGCACTGCCACCGGTGTTGCGGAAGGAGACCGTCACCTTCTCGCACCAGCGCTTGTCGGTGGCCTCCCGCGCGGGCTCGCTCACGTCGAGAACGGCGGGACCGGGAGGGCTGGGGGTACTGGGGAGACCCGAGGGACTGGTACCTGCCGTGGAACCCGGGGTCGGCCGAGCGGAGGGCGCCGACGTCGCGCCCGAACCGGCGCCCGTACGGGGTGAGTTGTCGTCACCGGGATCCGTCGCCGTGCCGGGCGAAGCGGAAAGCGGGGGCTGCGGGGGTGAACTGCCCTGCTGGGGGGCTCCCTTGGCGGCTTCCGCGAGTGGCGTGGACTCGGGCAGTGGGGTCAGTGAGACGCTCCCGGTCGGGGCCACCACGGGTCCCGAATCGGCCGGCGCCCCCACCGCCACGTATCCGCCGCCGCTCCCACCGTCCCCGCACGCGGCCAGTACGGCACCCAGACAGACAACAGCCGTCGAGGCGCCCACCAGGGCGCCTCGACGGCCATGGAGCCAAGTCGCTCGACGCATCGCGCCAGTGTGGCTGACGATCCGTCAATTATGAAGGGTTGAGCGCGGGAGGTCTCAGTCGGAGATCAGGCCCTCGCGGAGCTGGGCCAGGGTGCGGGTGAGAAGGCGGGAGACGTGCATCTGTGAGATGCCGACCTCCTCGCCGATCTGCGACTGGGTCATGTTGGCGAAGAACCGCAGCATGATGATCCGGCGCTCGCGGGGCGGGAGTTTGGCGAGCAGCGGCTTCAGCGACTCGCGGTACTCGACGCCCTCCAGGGCCGTGTCCTCGTAGCCGAGGCGGTCCGCGAGGGAACCCTCGCCACCGTCGTCCTCGGGGGCCGGGGAGTCGAGGGAGGAGGCCGTGTAGGCGTTGCCGACCGCGAGGCCGTCGACGACGTCCTCCTCCGACACGCCCAGGACCGCGGCGAGTTCGGCGACGGTCGGCGACCGGTCGAGCTTCTGGGAGAGCTCGTCGCTGGCCTTGGTGAGGGCCAGACGCAGCTCCTGGAGGCGCCGCGGGACGCGGACGGACCACGAGGTGTCACGGAAGAACCGCTTGATCTCGCCCACGACCGTCGGCATCGCGAACGTCGGGAACTCCACTCCGCGTTCGCAGTCGAAGCGGTCGATCGCCTTGATCAGGCCGATGGTGCCGACCTGGACGATGTCCTCCATCGGCTCGTTGCGGGAGCGGAAGCGGGCCGCCGCGTACCGAACGAGCGGGAGGTTGAGCTCGATGAGGGTGTCCCGGACGTAGGCACGCTCGGGGCTGTTCTCGCCGAGTGCGGCGAGCCGCAGGAACAGGGAGCGGGACAGGGTGCGGGTGTCGATGGCTCCCGAGGTCTCGGGGGCCGCCGGGACGGCTTCGAGGGCCGGAGCGGCATCGGGGGCCGGGAGGGCCGGGACATCGTGAAGCGCGTCGGGCGCGGATTCGCTCTTCGTGAGCGTGAGCACCTTCGAGCTGCCCTGGTCTGCGGACATGCCACCCCCTTTGGGTCGCGGACGGTCGCGGCGGACGCTCCCGTCGGAGGAACGCAGCCTCCACCTGAATACCGGCGGCGAGGCCGCGGCAAACGCTCTTCGGGGAGAATGTCACATGTCGGCAACACGCTGTAGTGACATGTCGACATGGAAGGGGTGAATCGGCCCTGGAAAAGGGGGGTCTGACGGTTTTTCGACGCTGAACTGTCGGAAAAGTAGCCCTTGAGCGATTCGCTCTTTTCGGTTACGCCTCGATCCTGTTTGCGGATCGAAGACGTGCGAAGCTCCGGGCGAGCAGCCTTGACACATGCATCTGGGAGACTCCCAGTTCCGCGCTGATCTGTGACTGCGTCAGATTGCTGTAGTAGCGCAGGAGAAGGATGCGCTGCTCGCGCTCGGGCAGTTGTACGAGGAGATGGCGGACGAGGTCGCGGTGTTCGACCCCGTCGAGGGCCGGGTCCTCGTAGCCGAGCCGGTCGAGCAGTCCGGGCAGCCCGTCACCCTCCTGGGCGGCTTCGAGGGAGGTCGCGTGGTACGAGCGTCCGGCCTCGATGCAGGACAGCACCTCCTCCTCGGTGATGCGCAGCCGCTCGGCGATCTCGGCGGTCGAGGGGGAGCGTCCGAAGGCCGTCGTCAGGTCCTCCGTCGCGCTGTTCACCTGCACCCACAGCTCGTGCAGCCGGCGGGGTACGTGGACGGTGCGGACGTTGTCGCGGAAGTACCGCTTGATCTCGCCGACGACGGTCGGCATCGCGAAGGTCGGGAACTGCACGCCCCGGTCGGGGTCGAAGCGGTCGATCGCGTTGATCAGGCCGATGGTGCCGACCTGGACCACGTCCTCCATCGGCTCGTTGCGGGAGCGGAAGCGGGCGGCCGCGTACCGCACGAGCGGCAGGTTCGCCTCGATGAGCGCCCCGCGTACGCGGTCGTGCTCCGTGGTGCCCGGCTCCAGCGTCTTGAGCTGGCCGAAGAGCAGCTGGGTGAGGGCCCGGGTGTCGGCGCCGCGGCGTCGCTCAGGGGTGACCTGCTCGGGGGTGACGCGTTCGTGGGCGATGTGCTCCGGGGCGAGGGGTTCCGTGGTGACGCGCTCCGTGGCGACGCGTTCCTGGGTGAGGGGTTCCGTGCTGATGTGTTCCGTGGGGATTTCCTGTGGCGGTGCTTGAGGCGCAGTACTGGCCGGCACGGTCAACTCCACCTCTCTGATCCGTCAGATCCATCAACTCATCCGTCAAAAGCGGTCATAGCATCACAAGACATGTGCACTGTGTGCAAGCACCGCATAACCCCGTGTTGAACAGGATTTAGGGAGAGTTGGGGCATACGAAACGGAAAAGCCCCCCGCCGGTTTCCGGCGAGGGGCCCAGAGCGTGTCGGCCCGGATCGGTTCAGAACGGATAGTCGGCGATCACCCAGGTCGCGAACTCGCGCCACAGCGCGACGCCCGCCTGGTGCGCGGGATGCTCCAAGTACCGCTTCAGGGCGTCGGGGTCGTCGACCGCGGAGTTGATCGCGAAGTCGTACGCGACGGGCCGGTCGGTGATGTTCCAGCCGCACTCCCAGAACCGCAGCTCGGGGATCTGGTCGCCGAGCGGACGGAAGGCGGCCACGCCCTCGACGACGCGGGGGTCGTCACGCTCGACGCCTTCGTTGAGCTTGAAGAGGACCAGATGGCGGATCACGGGTACTCCCTGGTGGTACGGGCCGTGCGGGGGCGGCCGATCAGTTCTTGGCCCCGTCGGCGATCCACGTCATGAAGTCGCCGATGGACCGGGCGGCGGTCGAAATGCCCTCGAACCCTATCTGGACGTAGTCGGCCGCCTTCGCCGGATCCGTGATGATCACGTAGAGCGCGAAGACCACGAGTATGTAGACGGCGATCTTCTTCGAATTCACCGCCATCGCGGCCTCCCCTGTGACTGCTGCGCCCACTGGGCCCCGTGTGCCGGCGGCGAGTGTAACCTTCACCCCACTTTTTTGGACCAACGGCCCGCTGGCCTAGGTCCTTTGCCGTACGCACGAAGGGCCCCGTCTTGCGACGAGGCCCTTCTCAAGCGGTAGCGGAGGGATTTGAACCCTCGGTGACTTGCGCCACACTCGCTTTCGAGGCGAGCTCCTTCGGCCGCTCGGACACGCTACCGAGGGAGACCCTACCCCAAGGTGGGCCGTGGTCTGAAATCCGTTTCCCGCCTCCCCCTGGAGTCAGCGGTCGCGGAAGAAACGCGTGAGCAGACCCGCGCACTCGTCCTCGAGTACGCCCCCGATCACCTCGGGGCGGTGGTTGAGCCGGCGGTCGCGTACGAGGTCCCAGACGGAACCGACCGCGCCCGCCTTCTCGTCGCGGGCGCCGTAGACGACCCGGTCCACCCGGGACTGGACGAGCGCGCCCGCGCACATCGTGCAGGGCTCCAGGGTGACGACGAGCGTGCAGCCGGCCAGCCGCCACTCGCCGAGCCGCTGGGCGGCCCCGCGGATCGCGAGCACCTCGGCGTGCGCCGTCGGATCGCCCGTGGCCTCGCGTTCGTTGTGTCCGGTCGCGAGCACCGTCGTACCGTCCGTGGACAGCACGACGGCGCCGACGGGAACATCCCCGCCCTGGACGGCCCGGTGGGCCTCGTCCAGGGCGAGCCGCATCGCGGCCCGCCAGCGGTCGCGTACCGGATCTGCCGGATCTGCTGGAAAGGTCTCTTTTGTCGGGCTCACCCGGGAAATCTATCGGGCTCGCCAGGGAAACCGCCTCCCCCGGAACCGCGGGAGCCGGGCCCTGCCTTCCGGATCGGGTCCTGGGCCCGTCCGGCGGATCAGGCCCTAGCGGACGGTCTCCAGGACCTCTGCCGCTCCCAGGGCTTCGGCGATCGTGCTGAGCGCGTCGCCTTCGTCCAGGGCGAGCAGTTCCTTCTCGCTCACACCGAGGTCGGCGAGGATCTCGCGGTCCCCGACGGGGCTGTGCGAGACGATCTCGCCGGAGACGCTCTCCTCCTCCTCGTCGTCCTCGGAGTCGTTTGCGTCGTCGGGTTCACCGTCCTCGGTGCCGTCCAGGTCGAGGGAGTCCAGGTCGGCGTCGTCGTCGCCGGGCTCCCGTCCTAGTAGTTCGTCCGTGAGCAGGATCTCGCCGTACGAGCTGCGGGCTGCGGCTGCGGCGTCCGAGACGTAGATGCGAGGGTCCTCCTCACCGTCCACGCGGACGACGCCGAACCACGCGTCCTCCTGCTCGATGAGTACGAGCACCGTGTCCTCCTCCGAGGCTTCACGGGCCAGATCGGTCAGATCCGACAGGGTCTCCACATCGTCGAGCTCTGTGTCGCTCGCTTCCCACCCGTCTTCGGTGCGCGCGAGCAGTGCGGCGAAGTACACCGTGACTCTCCCACTGGTCATAGGCGTGCCGGTTGGGGGTCCCCCCGGCGGAGGTCGATTGGGCGGGGAGTGCTGCTCCGAGACCCCACCCACTCGGAATCGTGGCAGAAACAGAGCGTTCAGGGGACGTCTTCGGCCTGCTGTGTCTGCCTCTTTTGATCGCTAACAGCGGATCGTACGCGGCCCTCGGCGTCGTGTGTGCATGTCCCCGCCCTCACGGCGTGGGCGGGACACCAAGGAGCTACCGAAGGACTACCAAAGGACTACCAACGGAGCCACCGGCGGAGCTACCAACGGAAGGTGCGCATGCGCATGGCGTGACGGAGGCGGGCGACCTTGGCGCGGCGGGGCTGGACGCGGTCGCGCAGCTCACGCGCCTCGGTCAGGTCCCGGAGGAACTGGGCCCGGCGCCGCCGGCGCTCGGCGTCCGTCTCCGGCTGCCCGATCGGTTCGGGCGGTTCGGCCCGTTCGGATTGTTCGACGCGGCGAAGTCGTCCCGTCCGTTCGGCCCCATCGGCCCGTTCGGCCCCCTCGGCCCCCTCGGCTCGTCCGAGTCGGTCCAGCTGCTCCGGGGACTCCTTTTCCCGGTCCGGCATAGGCACACCACCCCAGGTTCGTCCCTACCGCCTTCCCTCTGACGGGCGGTTTGATGCCAGCGCGAGGGACACGGGGGCACGGCTACTGTTATGGGCATGCGTCTCCACGTCGTCGACCACCCCTTGGTCGCCCATAAGCTCACCACCCTGCGCGACCGGCGCACCGACTCCGCGACCTTCCGGCGGCTCGCCGACGAGCTGGTCACCCTGCTCGCCTACGAGGCCACCCGCGACGTGCGCACCGAGCAGGTCGACATCGTGACCCCGGTCGCCCCCACCACGGGCGTCAAGCTGTCCTACCCGCGCCCGCTGGTCGTGCCGATCCTGCGTGCGGGCCTCGGCATGCTCGACGGCATGGTGCGGCTGCTGCCGACCGCCGAGGTGGGCTTCCTGGGCATGGTGCGCGACGAGGAGACGCTCCAGGCGTCCACGTACGCGACCCGGATGCCGGACGACCTCTCCGGGCGCCAGGTGTACGTCCTCGACCCGATGCTGGCCACCGGCGGCACGCTCGTCGCGGCGATCCAGGAGCTGATCAAGCGCGGCGCCGACGACGTCACCGCCGTGGTGCTGCTCGCAGCCCCGGAGGGCGTCGAGGTCATGGAGCGCGAGCTCGCGGGCACGCCGGTGACGGTCGTGACCGCGTCGGTCGACGAACGGCTCAACGAGCACGGTTACATCGTGCCGGGGCTGGGCGACGCGGGGGACCGGATGTACGGGGCGGCCGAGTAGGTTCCCGCACCTGCGCGGGACCTGCCACGGTCCTACGGGACCCGTCGCGGCCCTACGGGGCCTGCAGTCGCCCTTGGTCCCTCAGCGGCCTTGTCGGGGCCATCCAGGGGTCCAGGGCCCAGTGGTCGGTTCCGAACGATCAGTGGTCTCGCGAAGGCTGTCTGCGGTCCCTACGGGGCTGCCGACAGCCTTCGCCGTTCAGCAGCTCTTCGGAGAGGCGGACGCGGCCGGCCGGGGCCCGGACAGGGTGGCCAGGGCCTTGTCGGCGTCCTCCTTCTTCGTGAGGCTCTTGAAGGCGGTGCCGATGATCAGGTCGACCCGGTCGGCCTGGGCGCGGCCGTCCGTCTTCACCTCGGCGCCGGACAACTGCGTGCCCAGCACCGGCAGCGCGGCCTGTGCGGCCCCCTTGGCGCCGAGCAGTATCCCGGCGCCGTTGACCTTCTTGTCGTACGTGGCCGTCGCGTTGCCCACGTCGCCGATGCGGAACCCGCGCTTCTTCAGCTCGTCCGCCGTCTGCTTGGCGAGCCCGCTGCGCGGCGTGGCGTTCAGGACGTTGACGGTGATCTGCCCGGGCCTGGGCAGCGTCCCGGCGGCGGTGGACGTCGTGGACGCCGTGGTCGCCTTGGCCGACGGGCCGGCCGTGGACGTGCAGTCGCCCTTCGTACCGGCCGCCGTGGCCTTGTCGCCCTTGCCCGTGAAGACGTCGATGAGCTGCAGGGTTCCCCACCCGACCAGCCCTAGCGCGGTGACGGAGGCGACGACCAGGAACACGAGCCTGCGACGCCCCCGGGGTCGGCGCATCCGTGGGTATTTGTCCCCCGTGATCCGGTACTGGCCGCCCATGCCAGGGGGAGTGAGCATGCTCATGGGCGCAGCGTAGTGTGCCGCGGCGGTGATTCCTACTAAATGATCATCGGTCGAGGTTCAGTCCAACCCAAAAGGGTCAACGAGCCGGGATCTTGGGCCTCGAGGAGGCTCTCGCGAGTCAGTCGAGCTCGAGCACACGTGCGTGGAGCACCTGGCGCTGTTGCAGCGCGGCGCGTACGGCGCGGTGCAGGCCGTCCTCGAGGTACAGGTCGCCCTGCCACTTCACTACGTGCGCGAACAGGTCGCCGTAGAACGTGGAGTCCTCGGCGAGGAGGGTCTCCAGGTCCAGCTGGCCCTTGGTCGTCACGAGCTGATCGAGGCGGACCGGGCGCGGCGCGACGTCCGCCCACTGCCGGGTGCTTTCCCGGCCGTGGTCGGGGTACGGCCGTCCGTTTCCGATGCGCTTGAAGATCACACGGAAAGCCTACCGGCCCAGACCTTCCGGGCGCAGCCATGGCGACGTAGTGCGACGCTGGAAAAGACGCCGTAAATCAGTGCAAACCGGGAACAGGGGCCTGATATGAGCGACAGCGAAGCACCTCCCGCGGTGGCACCCGAAGGTGTGAGCGGCGCTCCCGGGCTCTCCCAGGAGGCGCTGGAGATCGCCTCCGGTTACGCGTTCGCCGGACCTGCGCTCGACCTGGGCGCTCTGCTCTGGGACGGGCGGTGTCTGCCGGACGCCCGGATCCGCATTCCGCTGCCCGTGCTCAACCGGCACGGGCTGGTCGCCGGAGCCACCGGCACCGGCAAGACCAAGACGCTGCAGCTGATCGCCGAACAGTTGTCCGTGCAGGGCGTGCCGGTGTTCCTCGCCGACATCAAGGGTGATGTCTCCGGGATCTCGGCCCCGGGCGTGTCGAACGACAAGGTGCTGGCGCGTGCCCAGGAGGTCCACCAGGAGTGGACGCCGACCGCCTGCCCGGCCGAGTTCTACGCGCTCGGCGGCATGGGCAGGGGCATCCCCGTACGGGCGACGGTCACCAGCTTCGGCCCGGTGCTGCTCTCCAAGGTGCTCCAGCTGAACCAGACTCAGGAGCAGTCGCTCGGCCTGATCTTCCACTACGCCGACCAGAAGGGTCTTGAACTGTTCGACCTCAAGGACCTGCGGGCCGTCGTCACCTTCCTGACCTCGGACGAAGGCAAGGCGGAGCTGAAGGGCATCGGTGGCCTGTCGCCCGCGACGGCGGGCGTGATCCTGCGCTCCCTGACCGCCTTCGAGGCGCAGGGCATGAGCCCGTTCTTCGGGGAGCCGGAGTTCGACACGAGCGAGCTGCTGCGGACGGCGTCGGACGGGCGCGGGACGGTGTCCGTCCTCGAACTCCCCGAGGTCCAGGACAAACCGCAGCTCTTTTCGACCTTCCTGATGTGGATGCTCGCCGATCTCTTCCACGACCTCCCGGAGGTCGGCGACATCGACAAGCCGAAACTGGTCTTCTTCTTCGACGAGGCGCACCTGCTCTTCACCGGCGCGTCGAAGGCCTTCCTGGAGTCGATCACCCAGACCGTGCGGCTCATTCGTTCGAAGGGGGTCGGCGTCTTCTTCGTGACGCAGACCCCGAAGGACGTGCCGTCCGACGTCCTCGCCCAGCTCGGCAACCGCGTTCAGCACGCGTTGCGCGCCTTCACCCCGGACGACCAGAAGGCGCTGAAGGCCACGGTGAAGACCTTCCCCAACTCCGCGTACGACCTGGAGGAGGTCCTCACCGGCATCGGCACCGGCGAGGCCGTGGTGACCGTGCTGAGCGAGAAGGGCGCGCCGACGCCGGTCGCGGTGACCCGGCTGCGGGCCCCGCAGTCCCTGATGGGCCCTGTCGATCCGGCCGCGCTGGACCGGGCGGTGCAGGCGTCCCCGCTGTACGGGCGTTACGCGCAGGCGGTCGACCGCGAGTCCGCGTACGAGAAGCTCGCGGCGCGGGACGCGGCCGCCGCGCAGGCCGCCGCCCAGGCGGCTGCGGAGGCCGGCCGGGCGCCCGCGAAGGGCGGCGGCCGGGCGAAGGAGGAACCCTCGGTCGTCGAACAGGTCGTCGGCAGCGGGATCTTCAAGGCGCTGGCACGGTCGATGGGCACGCAGATCGGCAGGGAGATCACCCGCTCCCTCTTCGGGACGGCTCGGCGCAGGCGGTAGCTGGTAGCTGGTAGCCGGTGGTTGGTGGTCGTTTTTTTGTCATCTGTCACCTGTCACCTGTCACCTGTCAGGCGGTGAGGCGACCGCCCCGCCCACGGGCGGGACGGTCGCCTCACCGTTCCCTCGGTTGTGACTGGCTGCTGTGCCTAGCTGTTTCCGTGCTCCTTGGCCGGGGGCACCTGCACCTGCCGGGCGTCCGGTGTGGGCCTGGGCTCGGGCTGCGGCTTGGGCGTGTTGCGGACGGCTTCCGCGCGCAGGAGGGCGCGCAGGACCGCGTACGGGTCGGTGGGCATGGCTGTGTCCTTGCGTTCGCTTGGTTCACTGACTGGCTGGTGGGGACGGTCCGGAGGCCGGGCCGGGCCTGTCAGCAGCGCAGGACCACGGAGCGCAGGGCGTGCAGCGTGCGGGAGTGCGACGGCGGTACGTGACGGGGGCGGGGCGCCGGCTCCGGGCAGTCGGGAGCGGTCGGCGCGGGGCGCAGCGGGGTGAGGGGGCGGTGGTCCTGCCGGGCGGGCGGGCGAAGGGCCGTGTCGAGTACGTCGTGTTCGGCGCCGCAGCCCGCTTCGGCGGAGGCCACGACGGGGTTCGGGGCGAGGGCGTCGACGTGGGCGCCCGCCGCGAGGATCGTGACGACGAGGAGCGTCAGAACCCGCATCCACGCGTGCCGGTGCGGCGGGCGCGGCCGGCGGTGCGAAGAGGAGCTCATAGGAGGTCATGTCCCCATCCGGAGTGGGTGGTTCATCGGGTCGGCGGCGAGATCCGCCCTCATGGGCTACGGGGGAGGCGCGGAGTTGACGTACGGCGTGGACTCGTCGTGCGGTCGGGTGTGCGGTCAGACGACGGCCGGGATGTGCTTGGCGCGGCCACGGATCACGAACGCCGTGACGATTTCCGTGACGCCGACCGCGATGAGCCAGCAGCCGCCGACGAGGGTGAGGACGGCGACCGAGGTGAACGGGGACACGATGAGGACGATCCCCGCGAGGAAACTGACGATCCCGAGGAAGATCTGCCAGCCGCGGGCCGGCACGGTCGGGTCGGACGCGGCGGCCAGGGTCTGGGTGATGCCGCGGAACAGCCAGCCGATGCCGATCCACAGGGCGAGCAGGAGGATCGACTGCATCGGGCCGCGGAAGCAGAACAGGCCGAGCAGGATCGAGAGGGCGCCGCTGATGAAGGCCATGACGCGCAGCGAGGTCGCGACGTGGGTGCCGAACGCGGCGACGAGCTGGAGTACGCCGCTGAAGAGCAGGTAGAGGCCGAAGAGCACGCCTGCGGCCAGCAGGGAGGCGCCCGGCCAGACCAGCACCAGCACGCCCAGGACGAAGGCCGCGATGCCGGCGAGCAGGACGGCTTGCCAGGCGCTGCGGGCGATGAAGTGCAGGGGGCCTTCGGGGGTGACGCGTGGTTCGCGGTCGTGGACGTGGCGGTCGTCGTACTGCGGGCCTTGGTGGGGGGCGTTCGGTACCTCGCTCATGGTTCATGTTTGGCCGCGTGGGGCCGCTCTGCCACCGCGGTGACCCATCCGACGGACCCACGGGCGGCCTCGTCCTCAAACGCCGGACGGGCTGAAGACGCGGGGCGAAGCCGCCGCCCGAGGGGCGCGGGGAACTGCGCGACCAGCCCCCACCGCCCCGCAGCCGGCAAACTCACCCCGGGGTCGGGAAGTGGCGGGCTACTTGCCGGAAGCCTTCGCCTGGGCCTTCATTTCCTGTTTGTGGGCGCGGACCTTCGCCAGGGACTCCGGCCCGGTGATGTCGGCGACGGAGCGGAAGGAGTCCGGCTCGCCGTACGCCCCCGCCGCCTCGCGCCAGCCCTTGGGCCGCACACCGAACTGCTTGCCGAGCAGGGCCAGGAAGATCTGGGCCTTCTGGGCGCCGAACCCGGGCAGTTCCTTGAGCCGCCGCAGAAGCTCCTCGCCGCTCTTGACGCCCTCCCAGACCTTGGCCGCGTCCCCGTCGTAGTGCTCCACGAGGTACTGGCACAGCTGCTGGATCCGCTTGGCCATGGAGCCGGGATAGCGATGCACGGCCGGCTTCGCCGTGAGCAGCGCGGCGAACTTCTCCGGGTCGTACGCGGCGATCTCGTGCGCGTCCAACTCGTCCGCCCCCATGCGCGAGGCGATCGTGCGCGGCCCCTTGAACGCCCACTCCATCGGCACCTGCTGGTCCAGCAGCATCCCGGTCAGGGCGGCGAGGGGACTGCGGCTGAGCAACGCGTCCGCATCGGGATCCTGGGCGATGTGAAGGCTGACGTCCATGCCTCGATGATCCCGCGTGAGGGTGCCGAACGCCTCTCAGGCCGCCGTGCGCCAGTAGCCCATCGCGTTCACCCGTTGCCTCGGGACGGAGAGTTCCCTGCGGACGTACGTCGTGAGGGCGCGGGTCGTGGTGGTGTCGCAGGCGAAGACGTGGGACGGCGCCGGATCCGGCTCCGTGAACGCGGTGCCGTGGACCGTGGCCTCAATGGTGTCCCCGGGTTTCGCCGCCCGTGACCAGTCGCTCGCGCGTCTCGAAGTCCTTGCCGCGCAGCAGCTTGAGCACCGCGCCTTCCCAGCCGTGCCCCTGGCCCATCGGCCCTCCACCCCTCGCGTACGATTTCGCCGTAATGGAAGTTAGGTTAGCCTAACCTGACAAAAATGGGGATGGATTGTGACCGCCGAGCTCTACCGTGACCCTTGGGGGATCCCCCACCTGCGCGCCACCGACGCCCGCGCCCTCGCCCGTGCCCAGGGCCGTGTCACCGCCCTCGACCGTGCCTGGCAACTGGAGGTCGAACGGCACCGCGCGCGGGGCACCTCCGCCGCGTTCCTCGGCGCCGAGGCCGTCGGCTGGGACCGGTTCGTACGCCGGGCCCGGCTCGACGACACCGCGAGACGTTGCTTCGCGGCGCTGGAGAGACGGGATCCGGAGACCGCCGACTGGGTGGTGGCGTACGTCGACGGGGTCAACGAGGGGCTGGCCGAAGGCGCCCGGCGCGCACCGGAGTTCGCGGAGACCGGGCTCGCCCCGGGGCGCTGGGAGCCCTGGACCCCGCTCGGCGTCTGGCTCGGCGCGCACATCCTCTTCGCCGGTTTCCCCGCCAAGCTGTGGAGGGAGGAGGTCGTCCGCCGGATCGGACCGGAGGCCGTGGACCTCTTCGCCGCCGACGGTCCCGGCACCTCCGGCAGCAACGGCTGGCTCGTCACGGGCGAGCGGACCGCCACCGGTCGGCCGGTCATCGCGGGCGACCCCCACCGCTTCATCGAGGACCCCGGCGTCTACCAGCAGATCCACCTCTCCTGCCCCGAGTTCGACGTCGTCGGCCTCGCCGTCCCCGGGGTTCCGGGCATCGCCCACTTCGCCCACACGGGCACGGTCGCCTGGGCCATCACCAACGCGATGGCCGACTACCAGGACCTGTACCGGGAACGACTGCGACGCGTTCGACCCCAGGGACCGGAAGGACCGGAGCGATCGGAAGGACCTGAGGGATCGGAAGGATCGGAAGGATGGGAGGCGCTCGATCCCGACGGGGAGTGGCGGGCCGTCGCCCGGCACGTGGAGACGGTCGAGGTGGCGGGCGGTGAACCCGTCGAGGTCGAGGTCGTCGAGACCCCGCGCGGACCGGTCGTCATCGGGGGAGCGGAGCAGACCGAGGGCGTCGAAACCATCAGCCTCCGCTACCCGCCCCGCGTCACCGAAGACCTCGGCTTCAGCGCGCTCCTCCCGCTCCTCCGGGCCCGCGAAGTCGCGGACGTCGACCGGGCGTTCGACCACTGGGCCGAGCCCGTGAACGTCGTCCAGGCCGCCGACACCGAGGGCGGCGTACTGCACCGGGTCGCCGGCCGGGTCCCGCTCCGCGGCGCGGACAACCGCACCCGGATCGTCGCCGCCTGGGAGCCCGGGCACGAATGGCGGGGCTGGCACGAGATGCCCTACGGGACGGTCGAGGACGGCGTCGCCGTGATGGCGAACCAGCGCGGCCCCGCCGGCCCGCTCGGTGTCGAGTTCGCCCCGTTCCACCGGGCCGCCCGGATCCGGCAGCTCCTCGACGAGCGGCCGAAGTGGTCGGCCCAGGACATGGCGGACATCCACATGGACACCCATCTCGCCTCCGCCGCGCCCCTGATGGACCACCTCGCCGCGCTCGACGGACTCAGCATCGAGGCGACCGCCCTGCGCGACTGGCTGCTCGGCTGGGACCGCCGGATGACGGCCGACAGCATGGCGGCGGCCGCCTACGCCGCGGTGCGCGGCGCGGTCGTACGGCGGCTCGCCGCGCACCCCGCCTTCGCCGCGCTGGCCGACCCGCCCGCGTACCCCGAGGTCTCCCGCCCCTGGCTCGCCCTCCTCCCCCGTGTCGGCTTCGCCCTCGAACACCTGTTGAAGGCCGAGGAGTTGTACGGCATCGATCGCGCCGCGCTCGTCCGCGAGGCCGTCGAGGAGGCGGCCGCGCAACCGCTCGGTGTCTGGGGCGACACCCACCGCCTCGCGCCCTGGCGCGCGCTCGCGACCACCTCGTACGACGAACCGGGGCTCTCCGGAGACCACGACTGTGTGCTGTGCACCTCGGCGGTCCCCGGCCTGACCGACCTGAGCGCGCGCGGCCCGGCGGCCCGTTACGTCTGGGACCTCGCCGACCGGGACCAGAGCCTCTGGGTGGTCCCCTTCGGCGCCTCGGGCGTCCCGGGCTCGGCCCACCACCGCGACCAACTCCCCTTGTGGCTCAAGGGAGAACTGGCACCGGTCAGCACCGACTGGAGCCGGCTGACACAGGAGCAGGAGACAGAGAAGGTTGAGGACGACCATGAGCAGTGAGCCGTACGCCGCCGACCGCGCGGCCGTGCACGAGCAGAAGTTCGACGGCTTCGGGACCGTGCGCGTCCTGCCCGTCGACCCGCACGCCGACCTGGACGTCATCCACCGCTGGGTGAGCGAGGAGCGTGCCGTGTTCTGGGGCATGAACGGGCTCACGAAGCAGCAGGTGCTGGAGACGTACGTCCATCTGGACTCCCTCGACACCCACCACGCCTTCCTCGCGGTCAAGGACGGCGAGCCCGCCGCGCTCTTCCAGACGTACGAGCCCGAGGCCGACCGGGTCAGCGAGTGCTACGCCGTCGAACCCGGCGACATCGGCGTCCACCTGCTGATCGGCCCCGCGGGGTCCGGAGGTGGCCGGCCGGGCTGGTCGTCCGCGCTGCTGACCGCGTTCACCATGTACGTGCTGGTCGGCCTCGACCGGCAGCGGGTCGTGGTCGAACCCGACGCGCTCAACGAGAAGGCGATCGCGCGTCTGGTCCGACAGGGCTTCGTACCCGGCCCGGAGATCGTGCTTCCCGAAATCGACCTTCCCGGGGTCTACTTGCCCGAGAAGCGGGCCCGGCTGGCCTTTCTGACGCGGGAGACGGCCCTCCCAGGGGGTTCCTCGGCGGGTTCCTCGCCGGGTTCCTCGGTGGGCCGATCGGTGGGCTGATCGGTGGGTTCCTCGCCGGGGGAGTGAGCACGGCGTCGGATTCGTCCGTACGTATCCGTGACTCTGGAAGTGCGGACCGGGCGGACCGGAATGCGGAGACCGCAGGGACGACGGAGACGACGGAGACGGCGTGTGAGCGGACGTGGAGGCGGACAGCGGGAGCGACGGCGGATCGCCCAGGGGCTGGCGCTGCTGGGCACGGTCCTGGTCCTGGTGCTGTTCGGCGGTGTCGGCGGCGCGTCCGCCCACGCCGCGCTGACCGGCACCGATCCGCAGGACGGCAGCGTGCTGAAGACGGCGCCCACCGAGGTGACGCTGTCCTTCAGCGAGTCCATCGGGCTCCTCGACGACTCCTTCCGCGTGCTCGACCCGGACAACCGACGCGTCCACACCGGCGACCCGGGGCACGCGGGCGACCGTTCCGACACCGCCCGTGTGACCCTGCCGAAGGGCCTGGGCACCGGCACCTTCACGGTGGCCTGGCGGGTCGTCTCGGCCGACAGCCACCCGGTCTCCGGCGCCTTCACCTTCTCCATCGGCAAACCCTCCGCGACCGCCCCGCCCGTCCCCGTGGACCCCTCCGGGACCACCGTCGCGGGCACGCTCTACGACGCCGCCCGCTACTTGGCGTACGGGGGTCTGGCCCTCCTCATCGGCGCGGCCACCTTCGTCCTGGTCTGCGGGTTCCCGGGCCCGGTGCGGCGACTGCTCCTCACCGGCTGGTGGATCCTGGCGGGTTCCACCGTCGCGCTGCTGCTCCTGCGCGGACCCTACGAGCGCGGCAGCGGCCCGGCGGACGCCTTCGACCCGTCCGTCCTCAGCGAGACCCTGACCAGCAGGCCGGGACTGGCCCTGCTGGCGCGGCTGGTGCTGCTCGGGGCGGCGGTGTTCTATCCGGTACGCGAGCAGGCGCGGGGGCGGCTCGTCCTCGCGCTCGGCGGGCTGCTCACCGTCTCCCTCGCCGTCACCTGGGCCGTCGCCGAGCACGCGTCCGCCGGGATCCAGGTCCCCGTGGCGATGGTCTCCTCCGTACTGCACCTGCTGTCGATGGCGGTCTGGCTGGGCGGCCTCGCGGCCCTGCTCACCGCGCTGTACCGGTCGGCCGAGCCGCTCCCCGCGGCCGTCGTCAACCGCTTCTCCCGCCTCGCCCTCGCCTCGGTCACCGTCCTGGTCGTCACCGGCGTCTACCAGTCCTGGCGCGGCCTCGGCTCCTGGGACGCGCTGACCTCCACCTCGTACGGCCGGCTCCTCCTCGCCAAGCTGGTGGCGGTGCTGGTGCTGCTGGCGGGGGCGGGGGCCTCGCGGCGCTGGACCGGGCGGCTGATGCTCGCGGCGGAGGAGGCACGGACAGCGGCGGCGGTGCCGGTGGAGGAGCGGGTGCCGCAGACGGTGGGGGCCTCGGCCGCCCCCACCGACGTACGGGTCGGGAGGGCGGACGGCCCGTCGGACGGCGGCCCCTCGGACGGCGGTGCATCGGACGACGGCGCACCGGATCCGGATCACGAGCCCTCGGACAAGGCTTCCGACAAGAGCTCGGGCAAGACCTCCGACAAGGACTCCGACAAGGCCTCGGGCACGGCCTCCGACGAGGCCGACCGGTACCGGCGGGCGTTGCGCCGTTCGGTGCTGGTCGAGGTCGTCGTCGGCATCGTCGTGCTGGTGATCACCACCCTGCTCACCGGTACCCAGCCGGGCCGCGCGGCCACCGAGGCCGCGGCGGCCTCCGCCACCGCGGCCGCCGGGGAGACCACGGCCTCGACGACGACGATCCCGTTCGACGTGGGCACGAAGGGCGGACACGGCAAGGTGCAGATCGAACTGACACCGAGCCGGGTGGGCGAGAACTCCGTGCAGGCCGTGATCTACGGCCCCGACGGCGGCTTCGCCACCGTGCCCGAACTGCGCCTCACCTTCACTCTGGAATCCCAGCAGATCGGCCCGATCGACGCCGAGCTGGCGGACAAGGGCGGCTACTGGGCCGCGGACGGCGTCACCCTCCCGGTGGCCGGCACCTGGACCATGAAGGCCACCGTCCGCACCACTGACATCGACCAGGTCACGGTGTCGAAGACCGTGAAGATCGGCTGACGGGACCACCGCGTCGGCTCACGGGGTCTGCTTCATCCCGTCGACGACGGCCCGGGTGACGATGGCGTTGGTGAAGGTCACCGTGCCGGGCTTGATCAGAGCGTCCTCGCCGGTGCTCGCAGTCACCTTGACCGAGCGGTCGCCCAGGAAGACATGGGTCTTCTTGTCGAAGATCCACTCTTCGCGTTCGCCGCTGGTCTCGTCCAGCCGGGCCACCGCGATCCCGTGCCGGCCCACCGCGTCCACCGCGTCGTTCACCACGACGACTCCGGGGATCTTCGCGGCGGCCTTGAACAGGGCCGAGTACAGCTCCGCCGGCGGGTAGCTCTCGACGAGCAGGTCGCCGATGGTGGTGAACGCCTCCTGGTCGGGTGAGTTGCCGTGGCCCTTGGTCTCCTTGTAGATCTTGGCCAGGATCTCGTCGGGGTCGGTGGTCAGCTTGGCCAGGTAGTCGTACGTGGGGTGGTTCAGGCCGCCGACCGGGGTGTTGCCCTGTTCGTCGGGCAGGCTCAGGGTCTCGCCCTCGGAGCTGTCGTTGACGGCCGGGTCGATCAGCCAGCCCTTGGTGCCGTCGGAGGACATCCAGACCTGGCGGCGGTGCAGCGCGTGACTGGCGAGGCTGCTCTTGTCGTCGACGGTCTTCACGAACGAGTCGGCCGTCTTGGACTCTATGTAGACGTACTGGCCGGGCTTGACGGCCGGGTGGCTCCCCCCGGTCTCGGCCGCGGCCAGTGAGATCTGGCCCAGCAACTGAGGGACGCCCTTGGTGGTCGCGGCACCGATGTGGGTGGTGAGGGCGGGTCCGGTGGCGACACCGCCGTCCCTGACCCCGCCGCCGTCGTTCATCACCACTACGGCGACGACCGTACCGGCCAGGGCGGCGGCCAGCGCGGGCAGCGTGATCGCCGGACGCGGCAGCCGGAACCGCCGGGTCCGCGCCGGGGCCACCGCCTCCGCGGCCGCCGCGCGCTCTTCCTGCTGGATCTGGTGAATCTGGGCCATCAGGCGCTCCTTGTGGAACTGGTGACGGCCCGCCGGGAGGTCGCGCGCCGTGCGGGACAGGAGCTGCTGGGCGCTCTCGTCCCGCTCGGCCGGACTCTGCCGGGGCGTGTTCTCGTTCATCGGTTTCCTTCCTGTGCGGGCCGGATCACTTGGGTGCGATCGCCTGTTATCTGTCGGTCGAGGCGGCTGCCTTCCCGTCTTCCGCGAACTTTTTTCAGCGGCTGTTCGGGTTCTTGGCGCGCCGGTCCGGGGTCGGTGAGGGTGCGCAGCTTCTTGCGGGCGCGGGAGAGCCGGGAGGCGACCGTGCCGACCGGAATCCCCAGCGCCTCGGCCGCGGCCTCGTAGTCCAGGCCCTCCCCCAGGCAGAGCGCGATGACCTCGCGCTCCGGGGGACGCAGCGTCGCGAGGGCAGTGAGGGCGGTCGCGAGGCGGCGCCGGTCGTCGACCCGCCCTGCCACGTCCTCGGCGTGGTCGGGCACCGACAGCTCGGCCGCGGCGGCGGCCTGGGCCGCCTGCCGGTAACGCCGGTTGCTCCGGTACTGGTTGCGCGCGGTGTTGGTGGCGATGCCCAGCAGCCAGGGCCGCAGCGAGCCGCCCTCGGGGTCGACCCGGTCCCGCAGCCGCCATGCCTCCAGGAAGGTCGCGGCCATCACGTCCTCGGCCGTCGACCAGTCGGCGGTCAGCCGGAAGGCATGGTTGTAGACCGCGCGCGCATAACTGTCGAAGAGCTCCGCGAAGGCGCTCGATTCCCCGGCCCGTACCCGGGTACGCATATCAATGCTCACCCCTATGAGCTGTCCGGCACCCGACACCGACTTCCCGTGACCTGCGTCACAGCTCGCCGTGTGCCGTGGGGACCGGCGCGGCAGGGCGCGGAGCTCCGTGGAACACCTGCCGGGTGTGCCAGGTCCGGTGGTGCGCGGCGACGGGCGCGGTGCCCGGCTGGGGACCGGTCAGCGGACGGCCCGCCAGCGCGATGACATGGTCGCGGGCCGCCGGGCTCCGTCCGACGAAGCGCTGCGACACCAGGATGCGGTGCCCGTCCCCGATACCGAGGACGCCCTTGTCGAACAGTTTGTGGTGCAGCGAGCACAGGCACAGACCGTTGTCGATGTCGTCCGGCCCGTCGAACGCCCACCAGCGCACATGCGCGGCCTCCAGCCCGACCGGCACCGACCCGATCCGGCCGTCGTACCCGCAGAACGCGCACTGGTACTCGTACGCCGTCAGGACCAGCTCCCGCATCCGCCCGTCGCGCCGGCGCCGGTCCCGCGGCCCCGCGTCCGACAGGTGCACCGACCCCTCCGGCTCCCACTCCCACTCCAGGCCCACGGCCTCGCACAGTTCGTCGTGGAGCGAGGGCGGGAAGTGCAGGTCTAGCAGGATCCGGGCCATCCGGCCGAGGAGCGCGGGCTCGCGTCGCAGCGCCGCCCGCAGCTCCGGCGCCAGCCGTCCCGCCGCGCCCGTCGACCGCAGTTCCCGCACCCCGCTGCCGGGGCTGCCGGGCCCGCGATCGGTCCGCACCTCCCACACCCCGTCGCCGACCAGGTGGTGGAAGGGGTACGCCGGTGTCGTCCGGTTGGCCGGACCGTACTCGGCCAGCAGCCGCTTCAGATCGTCCTCGACAGCGCTGTAGCGCAACTCGCCGTCGGCGTCCCGCTGGAACCGGCCGAGGGCGTAGAGGAGGAGCAGGGGCTTGTGCGGGGCGCGGATCCCGTTGCCGGTCCACTGCCTCAGCTTCGCCGCGCGCCCCAGCCAGTCCTCCATGACGGGTGATCGTACGGGTGCGGTCGGGTGATCGGATTGGTGGCTTGATGGGAAGGGCGGAGGGAGGGGTGCGTGGGAAGGGCGGACGGGGTGCATGGGAAGGGGTGGACGGGGTTCTCGGCGGTGCCGCCGTGGCCGCGCTCGCGGTGGCGACCGGGGCCGGCCCGGCGAGCCCGACGAGGGCAAGGTCATCCACGAGGGCGGTACCGGCCTGGTGTCGGTCGGCATGAAGCTGGACCACGACGGCCTGCCGCCGCCCGCTGGGGCGACCGCCTCTACCTGGTCAACGCCCGCTTCACCAGTCCCCAGACGCCGGACACGACGTTCAACGCGGTGGCGGTAACCCTCTGACTCTGCGGGACGGCGGGGCCTAGGCCCAGGCCAGGGCCCGGTGCGGCCGGGGTGCCGGGCTGTTCACTCGTACCGGCTCCGTGGCCCTGGTCCGTCCGCCGGCGAAGACGTAGAGGCGCAGGAGGAGGAAGCGTCCGATGCCGGCGAGGCCGGAGGCGCTGAGGTAGACCATCTGTTCGGTGAGCATGCTCGGGGAGGTCTGAAGGGTGTGCAGGATGAGGATCGCGACGGAGGTGACGGCGTAGGCGGCCGCGGCCGATCCCGCGGACTGCCAGTGCTGGCGCCATCCGGCGCGCTTCCCGCTGCCGAAGGTGAAGCGTGCGTGCAGCTCGGTGCAGAGGATGGTCGACGCGACGGTGATGACCGCGTTGGCCACCGCCCAGGGCAGCAGTCCGGCGACGAGGGGGACGGCGAAGCTGGAGAGGACGCCGATGCCGCCGCCGCAGAGGACGAACCGGGCGAAGGAGGCGAGCGGACCGGGGGCGGCCGAGGTCACCGGTATCCGACGGGCGTCGTAGGCCCCGGCCCCGGTCGGCTCCGCACCCCGCACCGCGGACTCCGTCTCCGTGCCCATCTTCGTGCCCGTCTCCGTCTCCGGCTTCGACGAGAGCAGCGCGTTCATGGGCTTTCCTTCCGGACGGGGGAGCTGTGAACCTCTGGGACCAGCTGGGTTCAACGATGCCGTCGTCCGTGCGCCGAAACGATGAGGTGCACTCCCGAACCGGGGGTGTAGCCAGCTGCACCCCCGCCCCGGGGGAGAGCGGGGTGTTCAGAAGGGGGAAGCGTCCGGGTGGGTGGGTGAACGATCGGCGCCCTTCAGCAAGTTGACGACGCGCTCGTGGACATCGCCGACCCGGTCCACCACACGCACCCGCACGTATACGCTCTCCAGCTCGCGCATGGCCTTCTCGGTGAACCAGCCCAGGAACAGCTGCCCCTGCCCCTGCCCGGGGATGGGGTAACCGCGTCCGACAAGGTTCAGCTGGAAGTCCTGTCGCTCCGCCAGCTCACGGCTCGCGATCGCCGCTGTCGCCTCCGGCTGGCTCATCCACTCCGACGAGTCGACGGCGCCGGCGGCGCGTGCCGCGGAGGTGTACTCGATCCAGTAGCCGGTGTCCGCGGTGATCGCCACCTCCTGCCCGCCGTTGAGGAGCTTGCACATCCAGGCCAGCCGCTCGTTCGGAGCCGTGTTCGCGACGACGCGACCCCCGTATCCGATGGCGGGCCGCACCGTCCGCGCGTACTGGGCCCGGGCCAGCGCGGCTCCTCCCGTACCGAGCACCGCCGTGACGGCGCTCTGTATGTCCAGCAGTTTGAGCTTCCAGGGCCAGTCACGGGTCAGCCGTGCCGACAGGTTCTCCCTGAACAGGCTGTAGCCGAGCAGCAGGACCGCCACGCCCACCAGCACGACCAGCAGCCGTGAGAACAGCCCACTCCGGTGGATCACACGCTGCGCCGACTCCATACACACCCACCCCACCCCGCTCGCCCGTCACTCCGACGAGACTGTAGGCGCAGGGAGTTGACGAGGCGACAGGGCATCGGCTCCCGCCGGGAGGAAGTCGGCACAGCGCTCACCGAGCATGACCGGGGCGTCCGCGACGCGCGGGCCCGGCGGGGCTCAGCGGGACTGGCGCATGATCCAGTCGCGGATGCCGGGGATGGTGTAGGCGATCTGCCAGGTGGCCATGTGCGCACTGGTGGTGGAACCGGACGGTACGACGGTGCCGGTCTCGAAGGCGGCGAAGTTCACCGGAGCCCGCTGTGACTTCATGCTCCGGACGTCCGCGGCGAACTCCGCGGCCGTGGACCGGCCGTCCCACAGGGCGGTGCTGACCTGCGTGCCCTGGTCCTGGATGACCTCGGTGATGGCCTGCTCGCCGGGATAGGCCTTGGTGTCGTCCGCGGAGACGAGGATCCACAGCTTCTTCCGGGCCAGCGGCGCGGCCTGGGTCTCCGGCCACTGGCCGGCGACGATGAACGCGGCCGCGAACAGGTCGGGGTACCTGATGTTCAGACCCAGCGACATCATCGCGCCCATCGACTGCCCGGTCGTGTAGAGCCGGTCCGGGTCGATGCTGTACTCCCGCGTCACCGACTGGACGAGGTTGGCGGTGGCCTCGAACAGCGTCGACGGCTCGTAGTTGTCGTCGATCACCACGGAGCCGTATTCGGGGGCGAGGACGAAGGACTCGTGCCGGGCCTGGTCTTCCGGGCTCGCCCAGCACACGGCGCCGAGGCCCTGGACCAGGGGGCCCTGCGTCGCGACGTTGACCACGCTCGCGTCGTGCATGAACAGCACCATCGGGTAGCTCTTGCGGCGGTCGTAGTTCTTCGGGACGAACAGGTTGTACCTCAGGGTCTGCCCGGTCGCGGGGTCGCTGAACGAGAGCTGCCGGAAGTCGTCCACGATCAGGTTGACCACGGCGTCGGTGGACCGCGCCGTGCTGTCCGCGGCGTAGCGGCGACCGCGGGTCGTGGTGACGGTGCCCGGCTGGGTCAGCGTGGCCCGCGCCGCGACGATGGTTCCTCCCGGTGTGGAGTCGCCGACCACCGGGCCCCCCGCCCCGGGGCCGCCACCGTCATCGCCGGACCCGCCGCCCGACCCGCCGGGAGGAGTGCCGGGACCCTGCTGTGTCACCCACAGGGCCGCCGCCGTGTCGTCCGGCGACAGCTCCACGATGACGTAGCGGCCGGAATTGCCCCGCTGCGCGAGGTCGGCCGTCCTGTTCGTGTAGACCTTGGTCACGGTGCGGTCGGTGACCGCGAACGTCGACGCCGACAGGGTCGAACCGTCGATGTCGCTGTCGTACTCGACCGCCACCGCGACCAACTTCTGCCCGGAGCCGAAGACCCGCGTGATGGCGGTGACGCTCCGCACGTGGTCGCCCCCCGAGCCCGTCCGGCCTGCCTCGTCGGCCGAGCCGGGGGTCGCGCTGCCGAACACCGCCAGGGCGCCGGCGGTCGCGGTCGCAGATCCGGCCATGAACGTACGCCTGTCCATGAAGATGAGCTCCTTCGAGAGTGATTGCCAGGGCTACTGAGCGCCCACTGTTTCGCCCCATGCTGTGAAGCGCTTCGAGAAAGCAGCCCCTTTTTCACAGGCTACGCAGAGGTTTCCTGGTCGCGTACTTGAATTCGCGGCGCGCAATCTTAGATAACGCGCCGCAATTGTTGACGTCCTGAATTTCCGGTGTGACGATCCTGGCGCGCCGGGCCGTTCCGGTTCTCACTTTGCCGATGGCGAAAATTCGCAGAACTCTGGCTGATTACCGCGTGTCTTGAATACGAAGGAGAAAGCTGTGGTTCCCAAGAACGTGAACGTGAACGTGAACAGGAACGAGAACACCCGGCTCGGCAGCCCGCTGCATCGGCGGTCGTTCCTGAACGGCTCCGTCGCCGCGGCGGTGACAGCCACTGCTCTGGGGGGCGCCACGGCGGCGCAGGCGGCGGACGCCGAACCGGTACCGAAGGAACAGGAACCGGTACTGAAGGCGGGGGCCGGCCGGGCCGTGATCGACATCCCGTCCGCACTCCTGCCGCTCGACGGTTTCACCACGGTCCACGACGACCTCTACGTACGGATCCTCCTGCTGGAGAACGGCTCGCGGCGCGTCGCTCTCGCCGTGCTGGACCTGACGTCGATCAGCGCGGAGGCGATCGCCGCGATGAGGACGACCATCGCGAAGGCGTCCGGCGTGGCGACGGCCGACATCGTCGTGACCGTGACGCACACGTTCTCCGCCCCGCACGTGCAGGCGACCACCTCTTCGACGGCAGCGGCTCAGTACGTGCAGCAGATCACGAAGGCCACCGCGACCGCGATCGCGGCGGCGGTCAAGGGGCTCAGGCCCGCGCGGGTCGGCTTCGGCATCGGCACCTGCGACGTCAACGTCAACCGGGACGTCCTCACCGCCGACGGCTGGTGGCTCGGCACCGGCGAGGCGGGCTCGTCCGACAAGAGCGTGGGCGTCACCCGCCTCGACGACCTGGACGGCAACCCCATCGCCGTCCTCATCAACTACGCCGTCCAGTCCTCGGTCATGATGGAGTCGGTCATGGCAGGCGGCGACCTGCCGATCACGGCCGACCTGGCGGGCGCCGCGGTGCAGCACGTGGAGAAGCAGTACGACGGCGACGTCGTCGGGTTCTTCCTGGTCGGCTCCTGCGGGGACCAGGCACCGGCGTTCAGGTCGAAGCGGTACACCATCGACAAGGACAAGAAGTGGTCCCAGGTCGATGCCCAGGACGCCGGCTGGCTGCTTCTCACGGTGCAGGGCGAGCGGCTTGGCACCGAGGCCGTCCGGGTCAGCGAGACCATCAGGACCTCCGGCGGCGGTTCCGGCTCGACCGTGCGCCTCCTCACCGACACCGTCACGGTCGACACGATGGCGATGGGACACCCGACGGGACCGACGAAGACGTACGACTTCACCCCGACCGGCACGGCCGACGTACCGGTCTGGATCCTCCAGCTCGGGAACGGCGTGTTCGTGGGGGTGGAGCCCGAGCTGTCCACCGACACCGCGCTGGCCGTCAAGAAGCACTCGCCGTTCCCGCACACCGCCGTCATGTCGATGCTCGAAGGCGGCTCGAAGAACATGGCCGAGGCGCAGAGCTACGCCCGGATCACGTACGAGGCGATGGACTCGTCGTACGCCCAGGGCTCGGCCGAGACGGTCGCCGCAAAGATCGGCACCCTGCTGCACTCCCTACGCGCCTGACCCGGCGGATGCCATCGAGTCCGGCTCCATCGCTAATCGGGAGGGTCGATGGTCTTGGTCCATCCCACCGAGAGTCCCCAGGCCCCACTCGTCTTGCTGGTGACCGAAACAGCGACGTTCTTGTGGCTGTGGCTCATACCTACTTCGTTGACCTGCCCAGGATCGCCGTCCGCGCAGACGACGGTGAAGCTCACGAGAGAGCCGACATTGACGTCGATGGTCCCGGAACCCGAACAGATGACCGCGACTTCCAGAGTTCCCCGCTGGATTCGAGCAAGCGCCGGAAATGAGTGAGGTCCGGTCTTTCCACCTGTTTTGATGAATGTTTTCTGCGCGTCTGGAAGCTGGGGCGGAAAGCGAGGGTCCGCGGTGACGGAGGGTGTGGCGGAAGGGCCGGCTGAGGGTGTACCGGACGAAGCTGTGTCGACCGGCGTCTCACTCGCAGTCGCCCGACCACCCGTCGCCGTCGTACTGGTGCACCCGGTCAACGCAAGTAGGACCACCGGGACGACTGTCCCTATTCGTCCCATGTGTGCCACCCCTTCGTCGCAGTCACCGGCCGAGGGGCATGTCTGTCCAGGCGCGCACGTGCCGCCGGGGATGGAAATGGCTGGTCAGACCGTTGATCACGGAGCCTAGGGACCCAAAAGACGCTGCGTGCGAAATTGAGCGAACCTTGAGGCTGCTGACGGGTCCACGAAGTCGCGGGCGGGGCGCCGCACGATCGGTCTGCCCGGTCACGGGCCACTTCATGACGCTCGCCACACGGCTACGACCGAGACCGACTGAGACGGAAGCCGAGACGGCCAACGTCGAAGGGCCCCACCGCAAGCGGTGGGGCCCTTCGACATCGTGCCCGGTGAGGCACTGGCGGAGGATACGAGATTCGAACTCGTGAGGGGTTGCCCCCAACACGCTTTCCAAGCGTGCGCCCTAGGCCTCTAGGCGAATCCTCCGCGGCAAACAATACAAGACGTTGAGGAGTGCTCGCGAACTCGTTCCCCCCTCCCGGATCAGGTACTCTGTGCGGAGCCCCTCACGTGGCGCTATCTGACTGAACTCCCCCAGGGCCGGAAGGCAGCAAGGGTAGGTTGGCTCTGGCGGGTGCGTGGGGGGCGCTTGCGTTCACGGGGCGGGATGCGGCACGGGGGTCCGGCCGCTGGGGGCCGGGGCCTGGGGCCCGGGGGCCGGTGAGCGGTCCCTGTTGTCAGTGGGCGCCTATAACCTCGTATGTGTGTCGTCTCTCGCGCTGTACCGCCGCTATCGCCCGGAGTCGTTCGCCGAGGTCATCGGGCAGGAGCATGTCACCGACCCGTTGCAGCAGGCGCTGCGGAACAACCGGGTCAATCACGCGTACCTGTTCAGCGGGCCGCGCGGATGCGGGAAGACGACCAGCGCGCGGATTCTGGCCCGGTGTCTGAACTGCGAGCAGGGGCCGACGCCGACTCCTTGCGGGGAGTGCCAGTCCTGCAGGGACCTCGCGCGGAACGGGCCGGGGTCGATCGACGTCATCGAGATCGACGCCGCCTCGCACGGTGGTGTCGACGACGCTCGTGACCTGCGGGAAAAGGCCTTCTTCGGGCCTGCGAGCAGTCGGTACAAGATCTACATCATCGACGAGGCCCACATGGTCACCCCGGCGGGCTTCAACGCCCTGCTGAAGGTGGTCGAGGAGCCGCCCGAGCACCTCAAGTTCATCTTCGCCACGACCGAGCCCGAGAAGGTCATCGGGACGATCCGGTCGCGGACCCACCACTATCCGTTCCGGCTCGTGCCGCCGGGGACCCTGCGCGGGTACCTGGGCGAGGTCTGCGGGCATGAGGGCATTCCCGTCGAGGACGGCGTGCTGCCGCTGGTCGTGCGGGCCGGCGCCGGCTCCGTGCGTGACTCCATGTCCGTCATGGATCAGCTCCTCGCGGGGGCGAGCACCGACGGTGTGACGTACGCCATGGCCACCTCGCTGCTGGGGTACACGGACGCGTCGTTGCTCGACTCCGTGGTCGAGGCGTTCGCCGCGGGCGACGGCGCCGCGGCCTTCGAGATCGTGGACCGCGTCATCGAGGGGGGCAACGATCCCCGGAGGTTCGTCGCGGACCTGCTGGAGCGGCTGCGCGACCTGGTGATCCTGGCCGCCGTTCCCGACGCCGCCGAGAAGGGGCTCATCGACGCCCCGTCGGATGTCATCGAGCGCATGCAGGCCCAGGCCGGGGTCTTCGGCGCCGCCGAGCTGAGCCGCGCCGCCGATCTCGTCAACGAGGGGCTGACGGAGATGCGCGGCGCCACCTCGCCGCGACTCCAACTCGAGCTCATCTGCGCGCGTGTGCTCCTGCCCGCGGCGTACGGGGACGAGCGCTCCGTCATGGCCCGCCTGGACCGCATCGAGCGCGGGGTGAACTTCTCCGGTGCCGGCGCGGGCGCCCCCGCCATGGGGTACGTACCCGGCCCCGAAGTACATGGAGGGGCGCCGGCCGTGGCCGCTCCGATGGTTCCGCCGGGCGGCGGGGTCGCCGCGGCCCGGGCCGCCGTGCGGGGCACGGGCCCCGGCGGGCAGGGAGCGGCGAACGAGGGGTACGGGGCCGGTGGTGCGGGGGGTGCCGGCGGGGTTGCTGCGGCGCCGGGTGCGGGGGCTTCCCCTGCCCCTGCCCCTGCCCCTGCCCCTGCCCCTGCCCCTGCCCCTGCCCCTGCCTCGGCCCCGGCACCCGCCCCGGGTC
>NZ_JAGXJM010000189.1:0-345 GCF_019091445.1 Streptomyces sp. GbtcB7 | reverse complement strand
GTCGGGATGGCACGGTCCGCCGAGCTGGAGAACGTCACCTAAGGGTTCGCGGAGACGATGAAGGTGTCGGTCTCCTCCGTGCATTCTTCGGGCAGGTCTTGACTATTGACGAAGCCGCCACCCAGTCTGATCGTGTCCCCCAGGCTGTAAGTCTGGCTCCTGTAGAGGATGGCCTCGCCGTCGACGGCGATCGCATCATCGGGGAACACAGGCACCACGGAGGAATCACCAGATGCGATCGTGAGACACCCTGACTCGCTCCGGGACAGAGTGCCAGCAAACGCGGCGCCATTCCCACCTTCGCCTGTTGGCTTGTAAGTAGCGACGGTCAACTCGTCAGTACCG
>NZ_JAGXJM010000188.1:0-346 GCF_019091445.1 Streptomyces sp. GbtcB7 | reverse complement strand
CCCCAGTCGCACCATCGGGACGACGCGCTCCTGATCGGTGAGTGATCCGTGCTGCCCGATCATGCTCTGCGGCCGCTTGTCCGACTCCCGGTCGTCGTAGTACGCGACCGCTGAGCGGGCGGCCACCAGGACGTCGCCGATGCGAGGGAGCACCTCCGCGTCCACGACCTCGCCGAACAGGCCCGCCGCGACCGCCTCGTCGCGCGACAGCCCCCAGGACCTTCCGGACTCGGCCTCGTGCCACCGACGCAAGACGTCGTCCGCGCGTCCCTTCTCCGCGTAGAGATGGAGCATGCGCGGCTCGCCGCCCACGATGCGGACGTCGTCCACCAGCGGATCGCCGTCC
>NZ_JAGXJM010000187.1:0-346 GCF_019091445.1 Streptomyces sp. GbtcB7 | reverse complement strand
ACCTGAGCGCCGCCATTATCGCTTTGCTGGGGTGGGGGACGTCATCGCACCCTCGCTCTCGCGTGCAGGAGACCCCGGGCCGGGCCTCGCCCCTCGAGGAGCGCGCCCAGGCGGCAGTGACCGAGTGTCTCGCCATCGCTCCCGATTGGACCCGCGACGATCTCCCCACGGCGGGTCGCAGAGCGCGGGCGGAGATGGCGGCGCGGCATCCGGAACTCTCGTCGGGCGCCCTGGATGCGCTGGCCTGGGCCTACACGTACAACTGGCGATGAAAGGGAGTGAGGTGAGTCATGAGGATCGGTAGCGAGGTCGTTCGGCCCATGATGAATTCGCTCGAGGGGATGCC
>NZ_JAGXJM010000186.1:0-352 GCF_019091445.1 Streptomyces sp. GbtcB7 | reverse complement strand
CCGGCGGGGGCGGCCCCCCTCGACGGGGTGCCGTCCGCGGCGCGCGATCGGGTGACGTTCCTCGGCCACGTGTCGGGCGACGAACTGTACGGCGCGATCGCGGCCGCCGACGTGGTGATGTGTCCCTCTCGGTGGGAGGGCTTCGGAAACGTGGCCGTCGAGGTGATGGCCGCCGGGGCGCCGCTGGTCGTCACCTCCGGCAGCGGATTCGACGACTTCTGCACCGATGGCGCCGACTGCCTCATGGTGCCCCCCGCCGACCCGGAGGCCCCCGCGGCCGCGCTCGCCACCGTGCTCGACGACCCGGGCGCCGCCCGCCGACGGGCGACGCGCGCTGCCGCAGGAGTCGACC
>NZ_JAGXJM010000185.1:0-353 GCF_019091445.1 Streptomyces sp. GbtcB7 | reverse complement strand
CGGACGCGGTGAGAGAGGGGCGGATGCTGCGGATCCAACGCAATCGATACGTCCTCGCCGAGCAGTTCGACGACCTATGGCCCGAAGCGCGCCACCTCGTCGAGATCGCCGCCGCCGATGCTGAGCGGAAGGACGGGACGAGCGTGTTCTCCTATCAGTCCGCAGCGGTGCTGTGGGGACTGCCGCTTGCACGGCACGTACCCGATGCGGTTCACGTGAGCTTGCCGGCGGATGGCCGGCTGGTCAGTCGCGCGGCGCTGCGCCGACACGCGGATCGGCTCGAGCCGTCCGAGATCACGAACCCGTTCGATGTGCCCTGCACGACCTTGGCCCGGACGCTCTGGGATGTGTGT
>NZ_JAGXJM010000184.1:0-356 GCF_019091445.1 Streptomyces sp. GbtcB7 | reverse complement strand
GGCAGACACTGCTCGGCGACCTGAGCACCGAGTTCGGCTGGCGGCTCACTGGCTGGAACCTGCCCTGGGTCACCACGGCCGTCATCGACCGCGACACCTACCTTCCCGTCGTCAACGGACAGCCCTTCGAGAGCCTGCAGGCCTCCGGCGGAGGCATCGCCACCTCCGTCAGCCTCGCCTACAGCCTCGCGCTCCTCGCCTTCGGACTGGACCACGCCGACGTCCTGGTCCCGTCCCTCCTCGTGATCGACTCACGCGCAAGGCCTTCGACAACAACGACTCCGACCGGCAACGCGCGGCCGATATCTACAGCCGCTTCAGGACGCTGGCTGACGCGTACGGCGAACGCCTCCACC
>NZ_JAGXJM010000183.1:0-357 GCF_019091445.1 Streptomyces sp. GbtcB7 | reverse complement strand
CGGGCACCTCTCCCCCGAGGACGGCTCGACCGTCGGCGTGGGCATGCCGGTGACGGTCAACTTCGACAGGGCGATCAACAACAAGGCCGCCGTGGAGTCGAAGATCCAGGTCAGCTCCAGCAGCGGCCAGCAGGTCGTCGGCCACTGGTTCAACGACGACCGCCTGGACTTCCGCCCCAACAACTACTGGAAGCCCGGCTCCGCCGTCACCGTCACGCTCAACCTCCACGGCATCCAGAAGACGGTCACGTTCAAGATCGGCCGGAGCCAGGTCAGCACCGTCGACGCCAAGACGAAGCAGATGACCGTCGTACGGGACGGCAAGACGATCAAGACCATCCCGATCTCGTCCGGCAG
>NZ_JAGXJM010000182.1:0-357 GCF_019091445.1 Streptomyces sp. GbtcB7 | reverse complement strand
CCCAGTCACCCATCCTGCGGGTCTTCGAACACCTCGGACGCCACATCCAAACCCTCGGCGTACCCCACCCCGCCCAGTTCACCGCCGCCTCAACGCTGCTGAACTACATCCTCGGCGTCGGCGGACAGAACGCAGCCAACGCCCGCGCACTCCAGCCGCACACCAGCCGGACCGAGTTCCTCAACACCACCGCGACCGCATGGGCAGGCCTCGACCCCGACGAGTACCCCTTCACCCGCAACGTCGCAGACCAACTACGCGACCACGACGACCGAACAGAATTCCTCGCCGGCCTCGACCTCATCCTCACCGGAATCACCACACACCAAAACCCCACCGACCCGACACCGCCGTAAC
>NZ_JAGXJM010000181.1:0-359 GCF_019091445.1 Streptomyces sp. GbtcB7 | reverse complement strand
GCTTCCCGATTTATACGGCGGTCAGTTCTCGAACGTTATCGTCAAGGCCCACACCGACCTCACGACGAAGTCGGGGGCTGCGGAGATCGAGCACCTGGCGAAGCGCGCCGATGTGGTGATCATCGATGAGGCGCACAACTTCCGAAACCACGGAAAGTCTCCCACTGAGGAGAACCCTTGGGGCTCGCGCTGGTGGCGTATGCACGAGATCTGCAGGGGCAAGACGGTGTTCCTACTGACCGCCACGCCGATCAACAACACCTTCTTCGACCTCGTTCACCAGGCCGAGCTGTTCACCGGCGTAGATGAGGACTCGCACTTCGCGAGCATCGGTGTGAACAGCCTCCGTAAGTACATCG
>NZ_JAGXJM010000180.1:0-360 GCF_019091445.1 Streptomyces sp. GbtcB7 | reverse complement strand
GGGCGAGAGCGTCTGGGCCGAGCAAAGCCCCGCGCGGCTTCGCGGAAGCTACGCCGAGCGGCGGCGCGGCTTGGCGCTGCGGTGGCCGGCAGGTCAGCGGACGGATGCCGGGCCCGACGGGTTCGCGATCGACATCGTCAATGAGGGCGAGCGGCGGTGGGAACCTGACGGCGACACGTTCCACGTCGTCGGTGCGGTGGCGGGGCCGGGTGACCCGCGCGTGGTGATGCACTGGGCGGCTTCCGACGGGACGCCGGCGGTGGCGCTCGATCCCGGTGAGTACGCGCGCGTCCCGGTCGTGATCGATCGGGGGTCGTGGGCGCAGTTGGAGCCGGGCGAAGCGACCCTGCGCGCGTGGCT